>JBDSTJ010000632.1:0-3049 GCA_039928335.1 Streptosporangiaceae bacterium
TCGACCACACGATCATCGACGGTACGCAGCTCTCCGGCGCGCTGGCGTTGATGGCAGCCGTCGGACTGGTCGGCGGCGTCGTCTCGGTGGCCCGCTGGGCCTCCCCGCTGGCCTCCCTCATCCCCGCCCTGGCGTTCCTGGGCTGGACCGGCTGGTATCTGGCGGCACCGCTGGACGCCGTCGCCCTCGTCGCCGACTTCCCGCCCGCCGGCGAACTCGACGCCGGTCTGCAGAGCCTGCTCACCTCGGGCCTCTTCGCCCTGGTGGGCTTCTTCCTGCTGGTTCCGACCTGGACCCCGGATCGCTGGCGGGCCAAGCCCCGCTACGAGGAGGAAGAGGGCGACTACGTGTGAGTGGGCTCGCGTCGGTAGAGACGGGTCACGATGTCCTCGATGTCGGGCTCGCGTAGGGCGATGTCGAGCACCTCGTAGGACTGGGCGACCGCGGCCACCACCGAGGCGGCGTTGATCTCCGGCGGGATCGCCAGCCACAGGCGTGGCCCGTCGCGGCGGAGGACCCGCACGCCCGGGATCCGCGGGTCGGGACCGGGCTCGGCCAGGTCCACGACCAGGGTCCGGTCGGCGCTGACGGTGGAGCGCAGGGCCTCCAGGTCACCGTCGAAGGCGAGCCGCCCGTGGTCGATGACCATGACCCGGCTGCACAGGCGCTCGATGTCGCCCAGATCGTGGGTGGTCAGCAGGATCGTGGTGCCGTCCTCGGCGTTGACCCTGGCCAGGAAGTCCCGGACGGTGGCCTTGCTGACCACGTCGAGGCCGATGGTCGGCTCGTCGAGCACGAGGATCTCAGGGTCGTGCAGCAGCGCGGCGGTCAGGTCGCCGCGCATCCGCTGGCCCAGGCTGAGCTGACGGACCGGGGTGTCGAGCAGCGGGCCGAGCTCCATGAGGTCGGTCAGCTCCGCGAACCGGGACCGGTAACGAACCGGATCTACTTTGTAAAGGTGCCGGATCAGGGTGAAACTGTCCCGGAGCGGCAGGTCCCACCAGAGCGTGGTGCGCTGCCCGAAGACCACGCCGAGGCGGCGGGCCAGCTCGGTCCGGCGGCGTGAGGGGTCGAGCCCGGCCACCCGGACCGCACCCGAGGACGCGGTGAGGATGCCGGTGAGCATCTTGATCGTGGTGGACTTGCCCGCACCGTTGGGCCCCAGGTAGCCGACGAACTCTCCGGGATCCACCCTGAAGCTGATCCCGTCGACGGCCCGTACCTCCCGTCTGCTCCGGCGCACGAGTCCGGCCTTTCTGCGGAGCACGAAGGTCTTGGAGACCTCGTCCAGCGTGATCACATTCAGCTCCCTGTCGAACGGTAGTGGCGCAGCCCGGCGCGCCAGGCGAGGGTGGCTGCCGCGCACAGCACGAGCGCGACCAGCGGCGAGCCGAACCGGAAGGCCGCAGGCAGGCCCAGCGGGTCCGGGTGGCCGAGGAGGTAGAGGGACGGCTGCCAGTTCACGAACGCCAGCGGCATCACGAAGGTGATCCCGCGCACGAAGTCCCGGCCGTACAGCGACATCGGATACTGCGTCATGAACCCGCCACCCCAGGTGACGGCCTTGGCCGCCTGGTGCCCGTCGACCAGCACGAACTGGACGGAGGCGGCCAGCACCCAGACCGCGCTGAAGATCACCGTGCCGACGGCGACCATCACCGCGGTCAGCAGCAGGTCGAGCGCGCTCAGCTCCACCCGGGTCACCGACCATGCCAGCACCGCCGACGCCGGTAGGAGCCGGCTGAGCTTACGCGGCGAGAAGTCCTCGGTGGCGAGCTGGATCAGCGGGCTGACCGGCCGGACCATCATCGTGTCGAGTGACCCCGCCTTGATGTGCTGGCCGAGCCGGTCGGTCATCCCGAACAGCGCGTCGGACAGGCCGAAGGAGATCTGCGACGTCCCGTACAGGAACATCGCCTCGCCGGGGGTGAACCCGCCGAGCACCGGGAGGCGGGTGAACAGGATCGCGAGGGCGGCCAGGTCCAGGGACACCGAGAGCATCGAGCCCAGGCTCAGCAGGACCAGCGCGAACGGGTACTGCAGAGAGGCCCTGGTCCAGGTCCAGGCCAGCAGCCCGTAGGTTCTAACCACCGTTGACCACCAGCCTGCGGTGCGCGATCCGGGTGAGCAGCCGGCCCGCGGCCAGCAGGGCCACCGCCCAGGCCAGCTGGAAGGCGTACGCACCGGCCAGCGACCAGCCCGTGTGCTTGCCCAGGAACACGTCCGCGGGCACCTGGATCAGTGCCGACCAGGGCAGGGCCGTCGCCACGGCCCCGAACCCGCCCGGAAAGGCCACGAGCGGCAGGATCATCCCGGACATGAACAGTGACAGGACGACCATGACCGAGTCGACGCCGCGCGAGTCGTGCACCCAGAAAACGATCAGCGCGACCAGGTAGCGGATCGCGAAACTGACCACGACGGCGAGCAGCAGAGCCAGACCGAACGCCAGCCACCGGCCGGGGCCGGGGAAGCGCAGGCCGTAGACGAGCCAGCCGGCGGCCATCGGGATGACGCCCCGGCCGACCACGGTGAACGCGGCGCGGCCGAGGTCGTCGGCGAGCCACCAGCCCTGCAGGTCGGCCGGGCGGTGCAGGTCGATGGCGACGTCGCCGGTCCTGATCCGCTCGGTCAACTCCATCCCGCCGAAGATCTGTACGGGGCCGATCAGCGCCTGCGTCAGGAACGCGAACGTGACCGCGTCCCTGCTGTCGTATCCGCCGAGGGCAGGGTTGGCTCCCCACAGGGCTATGAGGATATAGGCGCGGAGAAACCCGAACATGGTGTTGCTGATCGCGTCACCGACCGCCGCGAGACGGTATGCGGCATAACGGCGGAATGAGAACCACGCGACGAACGCGTACGCCATCAGGGCAGCCTAGGCCTCCCCCGGGAGTAGAGCCAGGTCCGGAAGAACGGAGCCAGGTTCTGACCCGAGATCTGCTGGGCCAGCACGGTGAACTGCTCGGTGGTGGCGTTGCCGTACCGGTGCCGGGCGACCCAGGTGCGCAGCAACTCGAAGAACTTGTCGTCGCCGATCCGCTCGCGC
>JBDSTJ010000633.1:0-36081 GCA_039928335.1 Streptosporangiaceae bacterium
GGCGGCAGCCAGCCCTCGTCCTCGTCGTACCGGCGGACGATCTTGGCGGGAACGCCGGCGATCACGCAGTGGTCCGGGAACTCGCCGCGGACCACCGCGCCGCCGGCGACGGCCACGTTGCGGCCCAGCCGGGTGCCGGGCAGGATCACCGCGCCGGTGCCGATCCAGCAGCCGGCACCGATCTCGACCGCGCTGTTCTCCGGCCACTGGCGGCCGATGGGCACGTCCAGTTGGGAGTAGGTGTGGTTCTGGTCGGTGATGTAGACGTAGGGCCCGGTGAACACGTCGTCGCCGATCACGATCGACTGGTGCCCGACGATGTGGCTGCCCCGGCCGATCGAGCAGCTTGCGCCGATCCGCACGATCACGCCGGGTCCCAGGTCCAGGCCGGGCATGAAGCCGGCCGAGATGGAGACGTGCGTGCCGACCAGGGTGTGCTCGCCGATCGAGATCCACGGGTCACCGAAGATGGCACCCTGCGGGAAGGCGATGGACACGCCTTCGCCGAGCTTGTGGAAGCGCTTTCCGCCCGGTGAGCTGGGGCTGATCTCGCCCAGCCGGCGGAGGAGTGCATAACCCCGATGCACGGCCGAACCGGCCAGCCTTCGTGCCCCGTCCTTCAGCATGGAGCAAAGGTACCGGTAGCCCGGGACCGCGTTACCCGCAGGTAAGGCGGCGGGCCGTGGGGCCCGCCGCCGGTGACCCCTACCAGAGGGATGAGAACGCTCAGTCGCTGCCGACGCCCCGGCTGTGACCGGTGCCGGAGCCCCGACCGACCCGGGTCTGCGGTGAGGTGCTGCCGACCCCGAACGTGCGCTGCTCGCCGTGGTGGGACGAGTCCTGGCCGCGCTCGCCGAAGGACCCGCCGGGGTCGGGTTCGAGCAGGTCGGCCATCTGGTTGCGCCGGCGCATCGCGACGGCGCCGACGAGCGCCAGCACGGTGATCGTCCCCAGTGCGCCGAGTGCGGTGTTGCGGAGCCGGTGCCGCGGCGGAGTCGGTTCGATCAGCCGGGCGGTGCCGGTGAGGACGGTGCTGATCCTCGGTGCGACCGAGCTGTCCATGAAGTGCGCGGCGCGGTCGAACTGCGGCGCTGTCCACCCCCGGGCGTCCAGGATGCGGACCCCGGCCAGGTCACGGGCTCGGCCGGCCGAGGGCTTGAGGTGCCCGGCGGCGTTCCTGACTCCGTGCTGGCTTCTCGACATCATGTGCCAGGCCCCGTGCTGGGCCCCCGACATCATGCCTTTGAGCTTTCCGTGCGGTACTGCGACCGGCGTACGGCGGGCAAAGATTCGAACGGGCACGCTAACCTCCCCGATTGCATTGGACCCTGAACTGGTCCTTACCCGACATCACTCTGTGTAATCAGGTGATGACGAACGGGTGCCCGCAGGAGCGTGGGAGGATGGAACGCACTGTTTTCTTTCGAGGAGGACCTTCATGGCGGAGACTCTCGCCACCCTGAACACCAGCCTGGGCAAGATCGTTATCCGGCTGTTCGCGGACCAGGCCCCGGAGACGGTCGCCAACTTCACCGGCCTCGCCGAGGGCACCAAGGAGTGGAAGCACCCGCAGACCGGGGTCGTCTCGACCACCCCGCTCTACGACGGCACGATCTTTCACCGGATCATCAAGGACTTCATGATCCAGGGTGGGGACCCGCTCGGCCAGGGCATCGGAGGCCCCGGCTACAAGTTCGCCGACGAGTTCCACCCCTCGCTCAGCTTCGACCGTCCGTACCTGCTGGGCATGGCCAACAGCGGGCCGCGCACCAACGGATCGCAGTTCTTCATCACCACGGTTCCGACCCCCTGGCTGACCGGCAAGCACTCCATCTTCGGTGAGGTCATCGAGGGCAGGGACGTCGTGGACGCGCTCGGCGTCGTGCCGACCGGCCGCAACGACCGCCCGGTCACGGACGTCACGATCGACTCCGTCACCGTCACGCGGAACTAGTCGTCGCGCACCCGTGAACGAAGCCGTTCCCGAGACCGGGGTGCCGACCTGCTATCGGCATCCCGGTCGGGAGACCCACGTCCGGTGCACCCGCTGCGACCGGTACATCTGCCCTGACTGCATGCAGGAGGCCTCGGTCGGCTTCCAGTGCCCGGAGTGCGTCCGCGAGGGCAACCGGGGCATGCGCCAGGCCCAGGCCCCGTTCGGCGGCCAGGCCGTCACGACCGCCTGGGCCACCCGCACGCTGATCGCGGTCAACGTGCTGATCTTCTTCTTGGAGTACGGGCTGGGCGACCCGACCCGGGTCGCCGGCGACTTCGGGCTGTGGCCGCCGGCGGTCGCCGACGGGGAGTACCACCGTCTGATCACCTCGGCGTTCCTGCACTACGGCCCGGCCCACCTCGCGCTGAACATGTGGGCGCTCTATGCCGTCGGGGAGGCGCTGGAGGGCTGGCTCGGCCGGACCCGGTTCCTGGCGCTGTACTTCCTGAGCGCGCTCGGTGGCAGCGTGCTCTGCTATCTGGCGTCGGCGGTCACCAGCAACACCGCGGGCGCGTCCGGTGCGGTCTTCGGCCTGTTCGGCGCGATCTTCGTGGTCGCCCGCCGGATGAACATGAACATCAGGCCGATCGCGGCCGTGATCGTGCTGAACCTCGTCTTCACCTTCGTGTGGGGCGGGATCAGCTGGCAGGGGCACATCGGCGGGCTCGTCACCGGCGCGCTCGTCGCGGCCGCTTTCGTCTATGCCCCGCAGGCCCGGCGGACGGCCGTCCAGGTGGGCACGAGCGTCTTGGTCGTGCTGATCTTCCTGGTCCTGATCGTGCTGCGGACGACCGCGCTCACCACGATCTGAACCTGTGGATGAACCTGTGGATAACCACAAAGAGCCTGGGGACAGGCCGATTGGACCGTCCCCAGGCTGTGGATAACTTTTGACTAACGACTCGACGAACCAACGACTCGATGAACTAACGCCACTTGGTGGAGAGCACCACACCGACGATGATCAACGCGAAGCCGATGCCGAGGTTCCAGTTGCCCAGGCCGTCCATCACCGGGATGTTCGCCCCGGTGCTCGCGGCCACGTAGTAGGTCGCGATCCAGGCGAGCCCGATCAGCCAGGAGCCGACCATGGCCGGCACCAGCCAGCGCGGGGTGATGGCGGCCTTCTCAGCCCGCACGGGCGGGGTGTAGACGGCCTTCTTGCGAGTCTTGGACTTGGCCACTGTGAATCTCCTTGAGCGGGACGCGGGCGCGCGTCAGCCGCGCAAACGTGTGATCCGGCAAAGTCTATCGCTGAAAGCGGGGGCAACCCCCACAGCGTCAGCGATCGTAGTGCATCCTCCTGGTAACTTGACAGCCCGGCGCGGCGGTGCGACCGGAGTGCAAATAATGGATCAACGACTCATCGGCACCAGCGCGGTCAGGTGCGTCGGCAATACCCTGAGCCTGCAGGCGTCGTCTCCGCACCACCGTTCCGGATCACCGCCACCGGGGGCCCCGCGCGACTGCGGGCCGCACTCGAGATCTCCCCGGAGATCTCCCTCTCCAAGGACTTCGTCAGCCAATGATCCGCAGCATGATCAGGAGCATCGGTGAGCTGTGCATCACCGGCGGCATTCTGCTGCTCTTCTTCGTCGCCTACGAACTGTGGGGGACCGGTGAGTTCACCCACGCCCAGCAGAGCACCCTCGCCAAGGACCTCGACCGGGTGTGGGCCGCGCCCACGGTCACCACGGAGAAGCTCAAACTCGGCGACGGCGTGGCGCTGATCCGGATCCCGCGCTTCGGCAAGGACTTCACCTACGTGGTCGTCGAGGGCGTGTCCGTCGAGGACCTGCGCCGCGGCCCTGGCCACTATCCCAAGACCGCGCTCCCCGGCCAGGTCGGCAACTTCGTGATCTCCGGGCACCGCACCACTTACGGCGCGCCCTTCAACAAGGCGGGCGAGCTCCGCGCGGGCGATGAGATCCTGATCGACACCCGTGAGAAGCAGTACGTCTACAAGGTCACCAGCGACAGGGTCGTCGAGCCGACACAGCTGGACGTCACCGCCCCGGTCCCCTTCCACGCCGGCGCCAAGCCGACGAAGAAGATGATCACGCTGACGACCTGCCATCCCAAGTACTCCGCCCGGCAGCGCCTCATCGTGTTCGGGGTGCTGGACCACGAACTGCCCAGGGTCAAGCCGCCCGTGCCCGGAAAGGCCGCCTGAGATGTACCTCTGGATCTGGCGGCACCTGCCGGCCAAGAGCCCCGCGATGAAGTCCCTGCTGGCGCTGGTCCTGCTCGCCCTGGTCGCGGCGGCGCTCTGGTACGGCCTGTTCCCCTGGCTGGAGCCGCGGATCAAGTTCGACCACGGCACCGTGAATGACACCTAGGGTCCTGGTCGTCGACAACCACGACAGCTTCGTCTTCACCATCGTGCAGTACCTGCGGGAGCTGGGCGCGGACTGCGACGTCCGGGCCCGGGAGGACGTCGCGGCCACCGACGCCAAGGCCGTGGACGGCGTCCTGCTGAGCCCCGGCCCCGGCCACCCCGCGGACACGGGCGTCTGCCTGGAGCTGGTGGACGACGCGGTGGGGTCCGGGCGGCCGCTGCTCGGAGTCTGCCTGGGCCACCAGGCCATCGCGCACCGCCTCGGCGCGACGGTCGCCCGCGCGCCCGAGATCGTGCACGGCTACACCAGCGACATCCGGCACACCGGCGCCGGGGTCTTCACCGGCCTCCCGTCGCCCTTCAGAGCCACCAGGTACCACTCGCTGGCCGTGGACCCGCAGACCGTCCCCGCGGCCCTCGAGGTGACCGCCTGGACCCCGGACGACGTGATCATGGGCGTACGGCACCGGAACGCACCGGTCGAGGGCGTGCAGTTCCACCCGGAGTCGATCCTCAGCGCACACGGACACGCCCTGCTGCGGACCTGGCTCGGCACCCTGGATTGAAGAATCTTCAACCAAGTCCAAAGAATGTGTAACGCGCGTCCCAGGAGATCGATAGACGAGTGAGGGCTTCCGCCATCGCCCCCGAGTGGCGGAAGCCCTCTTTTCGCGCCCGGAACCAGAAGAACCCCGGTCCCTCCTTGCGGAGAGGCCGGGGTTCTTCGTTGGTCCCGCTAGGGCAGCGGCAGTCCGCCCGCGCCCGGCTGACCCGACTGGGACGGGTTGGGCGTCGGCGGCACCGAGGGGTTGTTCGTCGGCGGTGGCTGAACGCCCTTGGCGATGTAGACCACGATCCGGGTGTTCTTCGTGACTTCCTTGTTGCTCTCGGGGTTGGTCTTGAAGACCTTGCCGACCTCGACGTCGCCCTCGGGCGCGGCCTCGATGAACGTGTAGTTCGTGAAGCCCGCGGCCTTGAGTGCCGCTTCGGCACCGGCCCGGTCCAGCCCGTCGAGCACCGGGATCGGGAACTTCTCGACCGCCTTGGCGACCACGAGGTCCACCGCGGAGTCCTTGGCGACCTGCTTGCCGACCCCCGGCTTCGTCGACAGCACGGTGTCGGGCGTGGCGTCGGCCTTGGCCTTCGTGGTCACCTCGCCGAGCCGGAGCCCGAGACCGCTGAGGATCTGGATGGCCTCCTGCCGGGACTTCCCGATGATGGAGGACGGGATCGCGACCTTGTCCGGCTCCGGTTTGCCGGCGGAGACGTACAGGGTGACCTTGCCGCCCTCCTCGACCTCCTTGCCGACGTCGGGGTCGGTCCGGATCGCCTTGCCCTTGTCGATCGTCTCGCTCGGCTCCTGCTCGACGGTGACGACGAGTTTGAGCGCCTCGAGCGCGGCCTTGGCGGCGGTTCCCGAGGTCCCCTCGACGGCGGGGATGCTGACCTTCTTGACGTCGTCCTCGCCGCCGCTGCCGTTGGTGAGCCAGACGGCCATGCCGGCGAACAGGCCGATGATGAGGATGGCCAGCAGGACCCACAGGCCGGCCTTCTGGGCGTTCATGCCGGGCTGGTCGTCCCGGTCGTACTGCTGGGCCCGGCGGTTACCCGCCTGGGTGTCGTCGTACTGCACCGGCGGCAGGTCCGTGGTGTAACCGGAGCCGTAACCGCTGGCGGCCGGCTGGGCCCGGGTCGCTCCGCCGGGCACCTGCCCCATCACCTGGGTGCCGGCCGCGACCGGCGGCCCGACGACCATGGTGGACGTCGACTGCGAGGAGACCTGCATGCCCTGCATGGCCCGCTGGATGTCGGCGCGGAACTCCGAGGCGCTCTGGTAGCGGTGCGCGGGGTCCTTGGCCATCGCCTTGAGCACGATGTTGTCGGCCCAGCGCGGGATCTCGGGATCCAGCTGGGACGGCGGGATGGGCTCCTCCCGCACATGCTGGTAGGCGATCGCCACCGGCGAGTCGCCCTGGAACGGAGGCCGCCCGGTCAGGAGTTCATACAGCACACAGCCGGCCGAATAGAGGTCGCTGCGGGCGTCGACGCGCTCGCCGCGGGCCTGCTCCGGGGAGAGGTACTGGGCGGTGCCGATCACCTGGGCGGTCGCGGTCATCGTGGCGGCCGAGTCCGACATCGCACGGGCGATGCCGAAGTCCATCACCTTGACCTCGTGCGCACGGGTCAGCATCACGTTGGCGGGCTTGATGTCGCGGTGCACGATTCCGCCGCGGTGGCTGTAGTCCAGGGCTCGCAGGATGCCGTCGGTGATCTCCAGGGCGCGCTCGGGCAGCAGCCGCCGCTCGGCACCGCTCTCCGGCCGGATCAGCTCACGGAGCGTGTGCCCCTCGACGTACTCCATGACGATGTACGGGACGGCCTGGCCGTCGATCTCGTCCTCGCCGGTGTCATAGACCGCCACCACGGACGGGTGGTTCAGCGACGCCGCGGACTGGGCCTCGCGCCGGAACCTCGCCTGGAAGGTGGGATCCCGCGCCAGGTCGGTCCGGAGCGTTTTGATCGCGACGATACGATCCAGACGCAGGTCTCTGGCACGGTAGACCTCGGCCATGCCACCGCGCCCGATGACTCCATCGAGCTCGTACCGGCCGCCGAGCAGCCGAGGCTGTGTCATGTCATGCATCCTGTCGTCTCTGCCCGAAGCTTGTCATCCGAACTTAGCGCCCTCGGTCGACTGCTCGAGGGAACCGGGTCGGTGGACGGCGACGTTGTGGTAATCGTAACGCTCGGCGTCGGCTCGGGTGTGGGGATAGGTGTGGCCGGGCGGGAACCCAGGTGTTTCCCTGGCTTCGCCGGGTTAACCACGGCCGGTGAGAGGACCAGGGTGGTCCGCCCCCTGTGGGACGTTCCGGAACCCCGTCTGGGTGGCAAATCGGGCAAAAAGGCTGGGGACTGCTGGTGTTTCTCCGCTCCCCGGTCGGCGACGAGGTCAGCCGCGGTCGGCCACGTCGCGCCCACACCACCGGCCGCCGGCTGTTCCAGCAGGCGGTACCGGTGGTTGAGCGGCGACGTCACTTCTTGAGGAGGGAATCCGTGATCGCGGCGGCGATGGGGCCTGCGGTGCTGGCACCGAAGATCTTGGTCGAGCCCTCGACGAACACCGCGAAGGAGTACTTGGGATTGTCCGCGGGAGCGAACCCGATGAACCAGGCACCACCGATCGTTTCGGTCAGCTCGGTGGTGCCGGTCTTGCCGGCGATGTTGCGGCCCCGCAGGTTGGTGGCGGTGCCGCTGGCGACGACCTCGCGCATCATGTCCTCGAGGGCGGAAGCGCTGTCCTCGCTGATCGGCTTGGCGAAGTCCTCGGCGTCGGCCTCGTAGAGGTTGTCGCCATCCCGGCTCTGGATCTTCTGGACGACATAGGGCTTCATGATCGTGCCCTTGTTGGCGATCGCGGCGGCCACCATGGCCATCTGCAGCGGGGTCGCCTTGGTCTCACCCTGGCCGAACGAGCCACGCAGGATCTCACCGTGGTCGCTGGTGTTGTGCGGGTACTCGCTCGCGGGGGCGGAAAGGTCGTCCTCGATCTTGATCTTCTCGTAGAAGCCGAACTTGCGCGACTGGTCGACGACCTTCTTGTTGCCCAGCAGGTCGTCCCGGTCGCCCAGGAGCGCGTACGTGGTGTTGCAGGACTGGGCGAACGTGCCGATCAGCGGTGCCTGGGCCGCCCCGCAGATGTTGTCGGTGTGGCTGTTGGTGATCGGCTTGGAGGTGCCGGGCACCGTGACCGAGGAGGGGGCCGGGACCGGGTCGTCCTTGCCGTGGCCGTCCTGGAGGAACGCCGCCGCGACCACGGTCTTGAACGAGGAGCCGGGCGGGAAGATCTCCTTGTAGGCCTTGTTGACCAGCGGCGCGTTCGGGTTCTTGTTGAGCTCGGTGAGCTTCTTCTGGGCCTGGTCGGCCTTGGTGACGTCGGCGACCGAGTTGGGGTCGAACGAGGGGAAGCTCGCCGCGACCTTGATCGCGCCGGTCTTGACGTCCATCACCACGGCGGCGGCACGCCGCTGGGTCACCTGGATCTCCTTGAAGGCGATCCGCTGGGCCTTCGCGTCGACGGTCGTGATCAGGTTCGCGCCTTCGGGCTTCTTGCCCGCGAGGGTGTCGAGCCAGGAGTTGACGCTCTGCCGCTTGTCCTTGCCGTCGAGAAGCGAGCTGAAGGCCAGCTCCAGGCCGTCCTTCTGCTGAGTGCCGGCGAAGAAGCCGGTGACCGGGACGAAGGCCGCGCCGTCCTGGACATACCTGCGCTGGTACTTGGACTTGGCGTCGTCCTTGTTGAGCTTCTCGGAGAAGGCGAGCTTGACGCCGTCGGCCGAGATGATCTCGCCCCGGTCGCGGAACAGCGCATCCTGGTACTGCCGGGTGTTGAGCCTGTTGGCCTGTAGCTTCTCGGCCTGGGTGCCCTGGATGTAGTTGATGTTGATCATCAGGATGACCACCAGGGCCAGCCCGACCAGGGCCACCCGTTTGAGCTGCTTGTCCATCGTCATCTTGCGTCCCCCAAGTTCACGATCTGGGTCATGCCCTCGTCCTGGATCGCCACCGGGGCGGGCCTTCTGGCCTGGTCGCTGAGCCGGCACAAGATGGCGATCAGGATCCAGTTGGCCAGCAGCGAGGATCCGCCCTGCGTCAGAAACGGCGTGGTGAGTCCCGTGAACGGGATCAGTTTGGTGACACCGCCGACGATCGCGAAGATCTGCAGGGCGAAGACGAAGGAGATTCCGCCGGCGAACAGCTTGGCGAACTCGTCCCGTGTCTGGACCGCGACCTTCATGCCGCGCTCGATCAGCAGAGCGTAGACGACCAGCAGAGCCATCAGGCCGGTCAACCCGATCTCCTCACCCAGTGAGGTGAAGATCTCGTCGCTGAAGGACAGGTCGTTGAGGAACGGCTGGCCCTGGCCGAGGCCGGTGCCGAGCACCCCGCCCTGGCCCATCGCGAACAGGCCCTTCATGAGCTGGTCGCTGGTGGAGTAGTTGCCGTCCATGCCGACGCACGCGGACTGGCTGATCGCGACGTCCGCGCCGGTGGCGCTCTTGATCGTCTGGATGATGGAGCCGTCGGGCAGCTTGCAGCCGCCGCCGAAGTAGGGCTCGGGATTGAGCCAGATCTCGACCCGCTGGCTGACGTGCTCGAGCGGCCCGCCGATGATCTGGGCACCGACGAACAGCAGCAGGGCCCCGCCGATGAACAGCAGCAGGCCGATGGCGACCCAGGTGGCCTTGCCGGTGGCGATGTAAAGCATCGCGACGAACAGGCCGAAGAACAGCAGCGCGGTGCCGAAGTCGTTCTCGACGGCCATCACGACGAGGCAGATGAACCAGAACGTGAGGATCGGGAACAGGTCACGCGAGCGGGGCAGCTCCAGGAAGAGGACCTTGCGGCTGACCAGGGACAGCGCCGCTCGCTTTTTCACCAGATAGCCGGCGAAGAAGGCAATGAACGCGAACTTGCAGAACTCGGCGGGCTGCAGGCTGAATCCGGCGAGGTTGATCCAGATTCGGGAGCCGTTGATGTTCTGCCCCACGACCGGGAGCATCGGCATGACCAGCAGCAGCATGCCGACCGCGCCCAGCGTGTAGTGGTAGCGCTGGAGGATCTTGACATCCTTGAGCAGGATGATCGCGGCGATGAACAGGCCGATCGACAGGATCGTCCAGACCAGTTGGCCGGTCACGTCGGCGCCGCTGCCGAACGGGACGAACTTCTCGCCCCGCAGCTTGGCGCGTTCGATCGCGTCGATGACCGACTGCTGCTTCGACTGGTCGATCCGGTAGATCATCGCCAGGCCGATGCCGTTGAGGAACACCCCGAGCGGCAGCAGCACCGGGTCGGCGTAGGGCGTGAAGCGCTGCATCACGTAGAAAGCGCCCGCGGACAGGGCCGCGATGGCCAGGCCGTAGGTGAACACCCCCGAGGGGAGCTTGCCGTCACGGGCCAGGCCGACCTGGGCGAAGGCCGCGACCATCACGATGATCGCGAAGATGAGCAGCCCGAGGGACGCCGTCCGCCGCGTCCGGTGCGGCGACGGTGTGACTGCTGCGCTCATGACCGGTCAGGTCCCTTCACTGCGTCGGGCAATTCTTGTCCTTCTGGCACGTGTCGCTGTTCTTGGCCAGAGTCCGGAAGGCCTCGACGGCTTCGTTGAGAGTCTTGGTCTTGATGCCGTCGGGACCGTTGAGCTGGTCCGCCGCGCTCTTGGGGAGCCTGGCGAACTCGACCTTCGGGGGAAGGTCGGCAGGGAGCTGAGCGGCGGGGACCGGCGCGCTCTGACAGCCCTTGACGGCCGACGCCTGCTTGATCACCACGAGGTCGCCCTCGTGCGCGAGCTCGAAGGTGTACTTGCAGCTGCCGTTCTCGAACCTCGTCCTGATCTCGGCGAGGCTGCCGTCCTGCTGCTTGTGGCTCTTGACCTCGTTGGCCAGGCCGGTGGGGAGGTCCGACAGCCGCACGTTCGGCTGTTCCTTGGCCCCGGCCTTCGAGGTGAACTTCACCCCGAGGAAGCCGTCGGCCTTGCCCTGGTAGAGCACGACCCTGTCACCGTCGGCCTGCAGGAAGTAGCCGCTCTTGGCCGAGTGCCAGCCGTAGAAGCCCGCGCCCGCCACGAGCACGGCGACGACCGCCACCGCGCCCAGGAGCAGCGGAGCCTTGCTGCGGCCGCGCGGCGGCGGCGGGGGCAGCAACTGCGGTCCGGTGCCGCCGGGTCCCTGCGGCGGCGGGGCCATCGGGGGCGCCTGCTGCTGTTGCTGCATCGGGGGGTAGGGGGCAGGGCTCGGCGGCGGGGCGTACTCGCCGTTCAGCTGCAGTGAGGGCTGCGGGAGGGTGTCGCGGATGTGGTCGGCGGCCCGCTGGGCGGGAGTGTCGACGGCGGGGGCCTGCGGGGTCTCCTGAGCCTTGCTCGCCGCGGCTCCGGCCAGCAGCGGCTTGGTGGCCACCGACACCGCCGTCGGCCGGTCGAGGTCGACGACGTCGGCCACCACGCAGGTGATGTTGTCGGGTCCGCCGCCCCGGTTGGCCAGGTCGATCAGCTGCCTGATCGCCTGCTCGGGGTCCTCGTGGCTGCTGAGCACCTGGTGGATCGTCTCGGCGCTCACCACCCCGGACAGGCCGTCGGAGCAGAGCAGATAACGGTCGCCGATCTGGGCCTCGCGCAGCGACAGGTCGGGTTCGACCTCGTTGCGCCCGTCCAGGGCCCGCAGCAGCAGCGAGCGCTGCGGGTGGGTGGCGGCGTCGTCCAGGCTGATCCGTCCCTCGTCCACCAGCGACTGCACCAGGGTGTGGTCGTGGGTGATCTGGAACAGCTCGCCGTTGCGCAGCAGATAGGCCCGCGAGTCGCCGATATGGACGAGGGCGACCTGACTGCCCGACCACAGCATCGCGGTGAGGGTGGTGCCCATGCCCTGCAGGGACGGGTCGCCCTCGACGATGTGGTGGAGCTTGTCGTTGGCCGCCTTGACCGAGTGCTCGAGCGCGACCAGGAGCTGGTCGGCGGGCACGTCGGTGTCCAGCTTGCGGAGGGTCTCGATGGCGGCGGCGCTGGCTATCTCGCCGCCGACATGGCCGCCCATGCCGTCGGCGACGGCCAGCAGCCGCGCGCCGGCGAAGGCGGAGTCCTCGTTGCCCTCGCGGAGCATGCCGACATCGGAACGGGCGGCATAACGAATGCCGATACGTGGAGTACTCATCGCAACTCGATTACGGTCTTGCCGATTCGCACGGGGACGCCGATGGGAAGTTGAGTTGGCCGGGTCACCTTGGACCGGCCCAGATAGGTGCCGTTGGTCGAGTTCAGGTCTTCCAAGATCCACACACCGTCCTGGGCGAAGATCCGCGCATGGCGGCTGGATGCGTAGTCGTCCGTCACGACGAGGGAGGCGTCAGTGGCCCGCCCGATGGTGATCGGGCCCGAAGAGGCCAGATCGATCGTCGTTCCCTGGAGCGGGCCTTCGGTGACCACCATCGTGGTGGGTTCGCCTCGGCCCGGCCTGGGGGATGCCGGCGACTGAGCGGGTTGACGTGCCTGGGCGGGTTGGCGGGCCTGCGCCGGCTGCCTGCCCTGGGCAGGCTGACGGGCGGGCTTGTTCGCCGCACGAGCAGCGGCCTTCGACCCGAACAGGTCCGCGCGGATGACGCCCACGGCTGCGATGACGAACAGCCAGAGGACCGCGAGAAACGCGATCTTGATCAGCGTCAGTGTGATCGGGTTCATGGAGGGGTGCTACTCCCGGTCGCGGCGGAAGACAAGGTTGGTCCGGCCGATCGTGATCCGGGTCCCGTCGACGAGGGTCACTCGCCGGATCGGTTGACCGTTCACAAAACTGCCGTTGGTAGACCCTAGATCCACCAGGACGATTTCTGGACCCTCTACGCGGATCTCTGCGTGGTGGCGTGACACTCCGGGATCGACCAACCGCAGATCGCAGTCGGTTCCCCGGCCCAGCAGCGTCACCGGAGTGGCGATGTCGTAGGACTGGCGCGCCCCCTCACCCGTTGTCACGTCCAGGCGGGGGCGGCCCCCGAACACTCCCGGACGTCCCTGCGGCACGTCGCTGGCCGGCTGGCGGATCTCGCCGCCCTCGACCGTCGACCCCCGGATGACACCGGACCGGATCCGGAACATGCCGGTGCCGAGGTCCCCGGCCGGCTCGAACCGCACCCGCACCGGGCCCACGAAGGAATAACCCTGCTCCTTCGCGTACTCCCGAGCGAGGTTCGCCAGCTCCTGGCTCAGGCTGTCGGCGTACACCTCAAGCCGTTGCCCGTCCGGATGCGAGATCTCGACGACGAAGTCATTGGGCACCAACGTGCGCCCCTGGGCCACGATCGCGGCCCGTTCGTCCATCTCCCGCTGTACCGCGCTGGCTACCTCTACCGGCTGCAGCTCCGACTTGAAGGCCCTGGCGAAGGCACCCTCGACCATGCCCTCGAGCCTGCGCTCGAACCGCTGTAGGACACCCACTGGGCACCTCCTCTCCCCACTCGTAGACGATCGTATCTGCGTGCTGGTTCGGGCCTTGCACGCGTTTCCAAACCACCCTCGGCTGCGTGCTAATCTTTTCAAGCGCCAGCAAGAACGGCTGCAGGCAAGGGCGAGTGGCGGAACGGCAGACGCGCACGGTTCAGGTCCGTGTGCCCGAAAGGGTGTGAGGGTTCAAATCCCTCCTCGCCCACGTAGGGGTACCGACGAAAGTCCGTGCCCCAGAGTGGCGGAACAAGCTCCAGCGCGGCAAGCGTTGGGGCTTTTTCTGTTTGTTACGGCCTGGTCACGGCGGGTGGGTGTGTGTTGGGCTGGGTTTTCTGGTTCTGGGAATGCTGACGCCCGGGGCCTGTGTTGGGTGGTTTCAGGCTCCGGGCGTGTTGTGTTGGTGTGATTTTCGCGTTAGCCGGCAGGTTGTTCGAGGTGGCCTTTGGGTGTCCAGGTGCCCAGGGGTTGGGTGGTTCTGCGGCGGGCGCGGCGCCTGGGGATGCCGTTGGCGCCGGGGAAGGTGTCGGTCCAGGCGTCGATTTTCCGTTGGTTGGCGCGGGCGAGTTGGAAGGCCAGCAGGATGCTCTGGGCGGCGATGCCGCGGATTCGTCGGTTCTGGGCGCGTTCGATGGCTTCGTGGGCGTCGTTCTTGGTGTAGCCGTTCATGCCTTCGACGGCGTTGCGGAGTTTCCCGTAGGTCTGTTGCCACTGGGGGCCGCCGTAGGGGTAGTACTGCCACTGTTTCGCCCCGAACTCGGGTGCGAGGGTGATGCTGGTCTGTTCACAGATTTTTGGTGGTCTGACCGGGCTGGGCACGGGCTGGATCAGGGGTAGAGCTGGGTTGGTGCCCATGCTGGCGGGTTTGAGGGGGCATTGGACCTTCCCTGCGGCGGCTGGGCACATTCGTCGCTGGTGTCCTTCTTCGTCTGGGTGGCCTTTCGCGGGCAGGAGGTAGGGTGTGCGGGCGTTGATCCGTCTGGACCAGGTTTCGGGGTCGATGCGGGCGGGGTCGTTGTCGGGCCGGTGCAGGTCGGTGGTGGCGTCGATGAGGTGTTGGGGCATGGACGGGCAGGCCCAGGAGCCCTCGATGAGGGGTGCGCCGTAGGCGGATCCCTGGATGCCGAGCTGGTCGCTGCGGTAGTCGTAGGAGGGCCGGTAGCCCAGGGCGAGGAGTGGTAGCTGCCATTCTTTGGGTTTGGAGTTGTTGTAGGCGGCGTCGCCGGCGAGGTGCCCGGCGGGCCAGCCGCGTCCCCGGATGTCGGTGAGGATTTTGATGCCGATCGCTCCGGGCCGGTGCCCGGGTTTGCCGAGTTTCATGCCCAGGACCAGGGCGGGGATCTCGGTGGGGTCCCCGAGGCCGTGCAGGGCGGGGTTCGGGATGTGGTGGGGGTTGCGGGTCACGGCCAGGGTGGCGTCGTAGCCGAACAGGAATTTCGGGTGGTTCCGGGTTCGTTTTCGGTTGGCTCGTCCGGTTCCTGCGGGGTTGGGGCGGTGCGGGTCGGCGTGGTCGCCCTCGCGTACGTACCAGCCGGCGTCGGTGTCGGTGGAGGTGTGCGTGGCGAGGGGGTCGGTGCGGACACCGCGCGCGAACGTGGCGATCACGGTGGCGTCGACTCCCAGAGACCCGTCCCAGTGTTCGTGCATGAGGTGGGCGATCGAGGCGACGGAGGCCTGGAGGATGGTGCCGCAGATCCGGTCCAGGCGATCCTCCCGGACGGCCAGGGCGTCGGTGTCGGCGTTGGCGGCATAAGCGGCTGCTTCCTGGAGGGGGAGCCGGGAGTTCTTGGGCAGCGGTGAGGGGTCCATCTGGGCGAGGATCGCGTGGAACAGGCGCAGGACGACGCCGTAGGCCGCTTCGAACCCGTCGCGGTCGTCGGGTTTGTCGGTCAGCCCGAACCTGCGCCTCCATTCCTCGGGGATCCCCCAGAAGAGGATGTCGGTGACCTGGTTGAAGGCCACCGATCCGTTGCGGCGCGAGCACAGGGTCATGCCGACCAGGAGCCCCTCGACGGTGCAGGTGCGGGGCCGTCCGGTGCGGGCGGTGACCAGGTCCTGGAGCTCCTGGGCGATCCCGGTCG
Source organism: Streptosporangiaceae bacterium (assembly GCA_039928335.1). GTDB lineage: Bacteria > Actinomycetota > Actinomycetes > Streptosporangiales > Streptosporangiaceae > Actinocorallia. Next base: position 15,396 of record JBDSTJ010000633.1, read on the forward strand.
AGGCGATGAACTCCGTGGCGCGCCGGACCCGCAGGTCGTGGAAGAAGATCCGGTCCTCCCGGATGCTCCCCCATCCGTGGTCCTTGCGCCCGCCAGAGGCGGGCAGAGCTCCGCTGAAGCGGTTGACGGAGCTGGAACAGGGCTGGTCGCTCATGAACGGCCTCGCAGAAGAACGGCGGCTTCGGCGGGGCCGGTGGGGCGGCAGTAGGGCAGGATCCGGGACAGGCCGTGTAGGGTCTCCAGCCCGGCGGCGGAGATGATCACGGGTAGGGGCAGGCCCGCGTCGATGAGGCCGACCAGCCACGTGGTCCGCAGCCGGGTCGTCTTCATCGCCGGGGTGCTCGCGGCGGGGTGAGCGCGTGAGAGGAAGTTCGTGACGAGGTTCCCGCCGCGGTTGGCCGCGTCCGGTCGGAACAGGTACGGCCGGGCGGTCATCCGGGCGGCGTGATCGGCCAGGACCGTCTCCCAGGCCCGCTGGCACACCACCGTCCGGGCGCGTTTGCCGCGCACCGCGACGACCAGCGGATCGTCTGGTCCGCGCCGCTCGCGCACGTCGCCGGGCCGCAGCGGGGCGATCTTGCCGGAGTCCAGGCCGCAGCCCAGGCCGAGGGCCAGCAGAATGCTCAGCCCGTCCCGCAGTTCCCGGCTGGGCTGCCCGGCCGCCCACGCCCACAGTGCGGACTGTTCGGCCGTGGTGTAGGGCAGGGAGGCCGCGGACCCCGACAGGCGGGCAGGCCTGCCGGTCGCGCAGTCACCTCCCAGGACCGCCTCCCGCAGCCGCAGCAGCTTGGACCGGTAGTTCGCCCGGGTCGCCTCACCGGCCTGGGCGCAGCCCACCGCGGTGAACCGTTCGATGTACTCCCGCGACAGCCACATCGCAGCCTGCACCGGATACCCCTCGGTGTCGGCGAACAACGCCAGCTTCGCCAGCACCCCCATCAGCTCCGCGGCCGGATACGACACCAACGGCGCGGCCCGGACGACCGTGGCCCTGACCTCGGCGGCCACCCGCCGCCACCCGGGCGGGTTGCCGGCCGGAACGTAGGACTCCACACCCGCGGGGAAGCCCGCATGCTGCTCGTTCACATCGGCCTGCCATCGACGCGTCCAGAAGAGAACCCTTCCCTTCAAGATCATCAAATGCCCACGTCGCAGGGGTGCTACACCATTCGCATCTCGGGGCGGTGTTTGCCCGGGCACTGGTGGTTCACAATGTGGGCTGTGGCCGGTGACGACTCTCGAATGATGCGGCCCCGCGAGTTCGTGCTCGACGGGGACTGGCCGAGGGCGCTGATGGCCGACCACCACGGCGCCCGGGTCGCCCAGGGCCTGGCCCGCAGGGTGGCCGAGGAGATGGACAGGCAGCAGATCAGCGCCCAGCGCCTGGGCGTGCTGAGCGGGGTGAACCGGCAGACGATCGCGAACGTGCTGGCCGGGTCGGTCTGGCCGGATCTGCTGACCATGGCCAACCTCGACCGGGCCCTGGATCTGCGGCTGTGGCCGGACCTGTGCGACCGACAGCGCTGAACGGGCCGTACGGAAAAGACGAAGCGGACGGGGCATGACAATTCTCGCCATCTCTCCGGCCTGGCCGGAGACTCTGGCAGACGACCGCGTCCGCGCCCGGTCGATCCCCGCGCGCCGCAGGGCGGCGCACAGTAGGGTCGAAGGCGTTGACCTGGCTATCTGATGACCGTTGGGTGCAGGTCGGCAATTGCCGTCGCCGGGGTTCCAGCCCGGCGGCGGTCTGCCGTTGGAGATCAGCCCAGACGACCGCCCTGATCACGGCCGCACAGCTCGATCACCCGGTCGGGCTCCGCGGCGCGCGGCCCCGGAATCGAAAGGTTCGCTGGGGTGCGCAGGAGCCGGGCGGCCTCGTCGGGGTCGGTGGCGGTCAGATAGGGCGTGACCCGGTCAAGGGTCCTGCGGGTGTGCGGCCCGGCCTGAGCGAAGATCACGTCCAGCGGTACCCGTGCGTCGATCCTTCCGACGAACCACGTCGCATGCAGTCTGCTCAACTGCAACGTGGGAGTGTCGGGGCTGAGATCGGCCCGTGCCAGGAGACCCGACACCAACGACACCGTCCGGGTGGCGCTGCCCGGGCGGAACACCGGGCTGCCGGGTTCGGCGTTCTTCGGCAGTTCCGCCAGGAGATGGTCCTCCCAGGACTCCAGGCACACCGCCGGCGGCCGGTAGGCCTCGCCCTGGACCACCACCTCCAGGTGCGCCCGGTCTCCTGACCGGAGTACGTCCCGCATCCGGACATCGACGATCGCCGGTGGCAGCAGGCCGCACCCGTACCCCAGGCACATCAGCATCTTGCAGCCCTGGCGCAGCAGTTCGGTGCGCTGGCCGCGCGCCCACCACCACAGGTCCCTCATCTGCTCGGGGCTGTAGGGCCGCCACGGGCTGATCTCCCACAGCGTCTGCGCCGGGATCCGGTGGTCGCGTCCCTGCAGGACGGCCTCACGCAGCTTCGTCAACTGCCTGGTGTAACGGTCCCGGGTCCCCTTGGAGAGGTTCCCGCAGCCCACCGTGACGAACCGGTCGATCAGCTCCCGAGCCAGCAGGACCGGAGCCTGAGGCGGGTAGCCGTCGTTATGGGCGAACACGGCCAGCCGTGCGGTGACCAACAGCAGTTCCTGAGCCAGCTCGGGGCTGCCCGGGTCGGCCCGGGCGACGATCCGCCGGACCTCCTCCTCCATCACCGCCCAGGCTTTGGACAGCTCGACCGGTCGGAACCGTTCGATCCGATCGATCACCTGGTCCCGCCGGCGGAAGACACCCGCGGCAGGACGCTTCGTCCCGGCCATCGCCGCCCCAGCACGCGGGCGGTACGGTCTGGAATCCGCCGACACGGGCGGAAATGCGGGTTCATCATGCATGAGAACTCCAAAAATGATCATGTGTCGGCCGGGGCGTGCGCGAAAGACACGAACACGCCGGACCGACGACAGACCACAACCCGACGACACCGCGTCACCGCGCTGTATCGTCAGGTAAGGCCCTGTCGTTTCTTGGGTGCAGCGACGTCTTCGCCGCTGTGGGAACGTGTGGCGTCGCCTGCCGCCGGGCCCTTAACCCGGCGGTAGGCAACCTCCTGCCGTGAAGCAGGCGTGACACCCACGGGACCTGCCCGTGACCGGTCGTTCTTTCGATCAGACGGCTTTCTCCGAGAACGCGGCCGTGGTGACGTACTGGAAACGTCCCGAGGGACGCCTGGCCAGCAGACCGTCAGCGGCCATGTCCTTCAGCAGGTTCATCAGCGCTTCCCGGTCCAAGATCCCCAACTGGTCGGCGATCTCGGTCGGCCGCCACCGCCGCGCCGAATGCTCGTGCAGGAACGCCAGAACCTGAGGCCGGTCGATCAGGGTGGTCTGGCGAGAGGGATCCCGGACGGCCCCGAACAGCGGGTAGGTCACGTTCGCCGCCGGATCCTCTCCTCCGGTCGCTGTCTGCGACGACGCGGGCGACTGCTCGGAGTCGGCAAGCCGGTACATGGAGGCGGCCGTCTTGACCAGCCGCCCCGTCTTGGTCATGTACTTCATCAATGACCGGACGCTCTCGAGGCTGGCGTCCTCGCCCATCTCCCGCGCCACATCCTTCGGGTGCCGGGCCCTCGACCGGTCCGTCGCCATGATCCTGACGATCAGATCGCACCGCGTCGGTGCAGCACCGGGCCTGCCCTGTTTCCGTGGCGGCGCCTCTTCGGCGTCACCCGGCCCCGGAGCGGTGCCATCCGTCCCCGTGACGGCCTCGGTGGCCATGGCGTCGGCGAGAAGGACCTTCAACGTCTCCTCGGCCTGCTCCATCAGAGCCAGCCTGCCGCGCACCTGGTACAGAACGACCTCCAGGTGCGTCACCTGGACACGCAAGGGAGCCATGTCCCCCTGCAGAAACCCCAGCGAATCCGCATATGACCAACTTGCCGATCTCGTTGTCGAGTGCTCTTCGTCGCCCACGAGCCGAGACATTACCCCGAGTAGTCGACCGAGCACTCGATTTCGGATGTGGCAGGGGGAGCGTGTCTCGGGAGACCGCGCGAGACCAACGCCGCGTAGGCCTACCTGAACTGTCATGGCCGCCCTACCCGGCAGGCAACACTCCTCGTGCCAGACCGCGATTCATCATTCCGGGAGGGTTCGGCGAACGCGACGTCGGGCGCGGTCGCGGTGAGGGCCGCGTCGGACGGAGGTCCCGCGGGGCCGCTGCTCCTCGATGCTCAGGTCTTCGTGCCAACAGGTGTCGGCCCGGGCACCCCGGGGGCGGGCGTGAGGGCGGGGGCGAGGCGTTCGATGCGGGAGGAGGGTTCCCAGAAGGCCTTCTCGAACGCGGCGTCGGTGTCGGCACGGACGGGGTCGGGCACCGACCAGCGCAGGACGGCGTGGATACCGAGTTCCTCATAAGCGGTGTCGCAGACCGCCGCGATCAGATCGTCGGTGCGCAACACGTCCTGGACGTGCGCGGTGTGTCCGGCGTGCAGGGGTAGCCCGTGCCTGTGTGCGGTGCTGACCGTCCGCGGATGGACGCGGGGTGCGGGGTCGGTGCCGGCGGAGAGAGCGGGCACGGTGTCGCGCTGATTCCACAGGGCCGCGGCGAGCTGGGAGCGGCGGAGTTGTGTGTGCAGACGAACACCACCCGGGACGCCGCCCGGGTGAGGACCGCGACGGCAGGGTTCAGCCCGGCGAGGGCGTGGGCGGGTTGGGTGAGCGGCAGCTTCAGTATCTGCTGCAGGCGCTGGCGGACTGATCGGCGTGACGGGCCGGTCTGGGCGGTGCTCGGGTGGGTGAGACGATCGCCGGGTCAGGTCGCGGGTGTGCGGTGCCAGGGCGAGGTGGGGGCGGTGCCTTTCGGGTGGGCGGTGGTCCGTAGCGCCTAGGTGGGTGGCTGGTTGCGGATGGCGCCGAGGTAGGTGTGGCCGGTGAGGTGGCACCAGGCGGGCAGGTCGATCGGGGCGGCGGGGTCGGTCGCGATCAGCTGGATGAGGGTGTCGGCGGGCAGGTCGGTGATCCGGGCGCGTAGGTCCAGGAGGAGCGTGACGCAGGCCCGGTCCGCGCCGTCGATCAGGACGGGGGTGTCCGGGCTGGTCATGCGGTGGTGACGGGGAGTCCGTCGTCGGCCCATTCGGTGAGGCCGCCGTCCAGGATCCGTGCGGTGCGGCCGTGTGCGGTGAGGATCCGGGTGGCTCGGGCGGACATGACGCAGAACCGGCCCCGGCAGTAGGCCACCGCCTCGACGTGGTCGGGGAGTTCGGCCAGCCGTGCCTCCAGTTCGCCGACCGGGATGCCGAGGGCTCCGGTGATGTGCCCGGCGGCGTACTCCTGGGCGGGCCGCACATCGAGGACGACGGCTTCTCCGGTGCCCAGGCGGTGGGCCAGTTCCTGGCGGGACACTGGTTCGGCGGTGTCGCCCAAAAGTCGTCCGGCGGCGTCCCTGGCGTCGGGGAGCAGGTCGTGGGCGAGGCGTTTGACCTGTTCGAGGAGGATCACCACGCGGGGGTCGGTGATCCGGTACAGGACCCGGGTGCCGGACCGGCGGGAGGTGACCAGCCCGGCCGCGGCCAGGGTCTTCAGTTGCGCGGAGGTGTTGCTCAACCGCATTCCCGCGACGGCGGCCAGGTCCTCGACGCCGCGTTCGCCCTGGGCCAGCAGGTCCACCAGTTCGAGGCGGGACGGCGCAGCCAGGGCCTTGGTGACCCGGGTGAACTCCGTCAGCAGCGCGGTCTTGCCCGTTGTCGGCTCCACACCAGTCCTCCAATACTCTTTGGAACAGTGTAGGAGAATGTCGTGCCGGTCGGTCCGGCCGAGCGGGAGGCTGTGGGGCGCATGGGTGAGACCGGGCGGAACACCGAGCACTGGCAGCGGATCTACAGCGACCGGGGCCCGGACGGGGTGTCGTGGTTCCAGGCCGATCCGGCCCTGTCGGTGGACCTGGTCGTTCAGGCCGCGGCCGGGGACCGGGACGCACCCGTGATCGACGTCGGTGGCGGCGCGTCGCTGCTGGGCTCCCGAATGGCCGCCGACGGCCACGCCGACGTGACCGTGCTGGACCTGTCCGCCCGGGCGTTGGAGGCCTCCCGCCGCCAGGACGTGACCGGGACGGTGATCCACCTGGAGCATGACCTGCTCACCTGGCGGCCGCAGCGCCGCTACCGGGTGTGGCATGACCGTGCGGTGTTCCATTTCCTCACCGAAACCGCAGACCGGGACGCCTACCGGAGAGTCCTGCGGAGCGCCCTGGTCCCCGGCGGGCACCTGATCCTGGCGACGTTCGCCCAAGACGGCCCCACCCACTGCTCCGGGCTGCCCGTCGCCCGCTACAGCCCCGAGACCCTGGCGGCCGAGCTCGGTGACGGATTCGTCCTCACCGCCTCCCGCGACGAGCAGCACCTCACCCCCACCGGGGCGGCACAGCACTTCACCTGGATCACCGCGACCCTGACCTGACGCTCTCCCCCTCGGGCGGCTTTCCGAGGCGACCACTTGTTCCATCCCCGCCCAGGAGGAAACCGCCCGCACGGCGCACGCCGGGTCGCGGGCCGGTCTGGTGCGGGGCCGGGTCAGCGGTGGGAGGCCAGGGGGGCGTGGTGGTCGGTGCCGTCGCGGGGGTGGGGATCGGCGTGGACGAGCGCGGCGGTCAGGCGCGGAATGGCATGGATGAGGGCGTGTTCGGCGTTCACGGTCACCTGGTGGGCACGGATCAGGGTGGTGTCGGGGTCGACGACGATGTCGCATTCGGCGCGGAGCCGGTGGCCGATCCACCGCATCCGGACCTGTCCGACGTCCAGGACTCCGGGGGTGGCCTTCAGGGTGGTCTCGGCCTGGTCGATGAGGGCGGGGTCGACGGCGTCCATCAGCCGCCGGTACACCTCCCGGGCGGCCTGGCGCAGGACCGCGAGGATCGCGACGGTGATGAGCAGGCCCACGATCGGGTCGGCCCGGTCCCAGCCGAGCGCGACCCCGCCCGCGCCGGCCAGGACGGCCAGGGAGGTGAATCCGTCGGTGCGGGCGTGCAGGCCGTCGGCGACCAGCGCCGCCGACCCGATCTTCCTTCCCACCCGGATGCGGTAGCGGGCGACCAGTTCGTTCCCGGCGAACCCGGTCAGGGCGGCGACGGCCACGGCCCACAGGTGGGTGACCGGTTGCGGGTGGGCGAGCCGGTCGATGGCCGCCCAGGCCGCCGCGACCGACGACAGGGCGATGGTGACGACGATGACGATTCCGGCGAGGTCCTCGGCCCGCCCGTACCCGTAGGTGTAACGGCGGGTCGGCGGACGCCGGCCGAGCAGGAACGCGATCCCCAGCGGAACCGCGGTGAGGGCGTCCGCGGCGTTGTGCAGGGTATCGCCGAGCAGCGCCACCGACCCCGACAACGCCACCACCACGCCCTGCACGACCGTCGTGGCACCCAGCACCCCCAAGGAGATCCACAACACCTGCATCCCCTCCGCCGAGGACTCCATCGCCGAGTCGACCTTGTCGGCGGCCTCATGCGAATGCGGTGCGACCACATGGCCGATCCGGCCCAGGAACCCCGCCCGGCGGCCACCAGCACCACCGTCATGCCCGTGCCCGTGCCCAGGACCGTGGTCGTGCTCGTGCTCGTGGGTGTCGGGGTGCTGGTGCTGATCGCTCATGGTTCGACGATCGCAGGAAAAGGCTCCTGCAGCACCTCGACAACAGCGCAGGTCACGCTCTTGCGACCTGTTCGCCTCGAGGGGATGGATGGCGGTAGAGCTGTCCGGCACGGCTCGCTCTACGCCGCTGACGTCGCGGGCGAACTGGCAGGACCGGGTGGAGGCGTGGGCGCATTGCCCGGGTGACGGCCAGGTGGTGTGGGCGGGGGTGCGGCGCCGCCGGGACGCGGTCCACGGTTCGGGGAAGTGCCGGACCCGAACATGGCGGGCGCGGACGAAGACCGGGACCCGCCTTGTACCGGCCGAGGGGCCGCAGGAAGCGTTTGACCGTGACGCGGATCCGTCACATCGTGCCGGGCAAATCGGACACTCGTGACGGCTGAGCGTCACGGTGGGACGGTCGCGGGGCAGGGCTGCGGGGCCCGCAGCGAGATCGACCGCTTGACTGCCCAGCTGTATTAGTGAACACTAACCGTTAGTGGATACTAACCAAGCAGGGGACGGCTGGAGTGCGCTGGCGGACGGCACGCGGCGTGCCATCGTGAGCTGCCTCGCTGAGGGACCGCAGGCGGTGGGACAGCTCGCCGCGCAGCTGCCGGTTACCAGATCCGCGGTCTCCCAGCACCTGAAGATCCTCAAGAACGCCGGTCTTGTCAGTGAGCATGCGGCCGGCACGCGACGGATCTACCGGCTCAACCCAACGGCGGTGGCCGCGTTGCGCGATCAGCTCGACGCTTTCTGGCAGCGGGCTCTGGTCAGCTACGTAGAGGTTGCCGAACAAGCGACGGAGGAGAGTTCATGACCCGAACCGAGACCACCGTGGTCCGCAAGCAGGTCCTGGTCAACGCGGCGATCATGCAGGCCTTTACCGCGTTCACTGAGCGATTCGGCGACTTCAAGCCACCGGAACACAACCTGCTCGACGCGCCGATCGCCGAGACGGTGTTCGAGCCGCGCGTCGGCGGACACATCTACGACCGCGCGACCGACGGCAGCGTGTGCCGGTGGGCACGCATCCTGGCCTACGAACCGCCGCACCGCGTGGTGTTCAGCTGGGACATCGGCCCGCAATGGCAGGTCGAGACCGATCCGGAGCTGACCAGCGAGGTCGAGGTCCGGTTCGTCGCGGAGGGCACCGACCGCACTCGGGTCGAGCTTGAGCACCGGCACCTCGACCGTCACGGTGCGGGTTGGCAGTCGGTCGGCGAGGGAGTCGACGGCGACCAGGGCTGGCCGCTGTACCTGGCTCGTTACGCCGCTCTGTTCGCGCGGGAGGGCTGACATGGCGCCGGTCATCGTGACGGTGGAGGTGGACCGGCCCGCCGCCGAGGTCTTCGCCTACGCCACCGACCCGACGCGGTTTCCGGAATGGCAAGCGGGCGTCATCGACGGTCACCTTGACGATTCCGGCACGCCGCGGGTGGGTGCCAGGTGCGTGACCATCCGACGCATCGGCGGGGCCGAGCGGCCGGTGACCTCGGAACTGACTCACATCGACCCGCCCAGGACGTGGGGGGTGCGCGGTATCGACGGACCCATCCGCGCCACCGTCGACCTCACGGTGGTACCGCTGACAGCGACCAGGTCCCGGCTGACCATCGCGGTCGACTTCGAGGGGCATGGCGTCGGCAAGGTGCTGGTCCCGCTGCTCGTGCGCCGTCAAGCGCACAAGGAGATGCCGGCCAACGTCGCGAACCTGAAACGACATCTGGAATCCCGGCATTCGCAATCCTCGTAGCGAGCGTGGCCGTCGCCGTCTGGTGAATGTTCAGCACTCGATCGAGCGGATGCGGTCCATGACCGTGCACGCGACCGAGATGAACGCGGTGATGTCCTCGGCTGGGATCTCATCGAACAGCCAGGTGTAGCCCACCCGGTATTCCTCGCTCAGGGCGGTCATCGTCTCCGCGCCCTTGGCGGTCAACGCCACCAGCGTGGCGCGCCGGTCCGTGGGGTGCTTGCCCCGCGCCGCGAAGCCGTCTTCCTCCAGGGCGTCCACCAGGCCGGTGATGTTGCGTGGGGTCACACCGATCACGTCGGCCAGTTCGCGCTGGGTGACCGGGCCGAGCTGGTGGAGCGCCCACAGCACCGACGTCCTGGCCCGGGACAGGCCGCGTTCGGCCATACCGCGTTCCATGAACTCCGACGTCATCACCGCCAGTTCGAACAATCGTTCAAGCGCGCCGGACCCGGCCTGGGGTTGGACACCAGGTGTATTGTGTATGTACTTCACTATGTTGTATCCTCCCGATAATGAGGGTAGCCCGAGAACCGGGAGGGACGCCATGAGTCACCGCCACCCCCTTTTCGCCCGTTTCTACGCCCGCACGAGCCTGCTCATGGAAAGCGGCGTCGGAGCACACCGCCGCACTCTGCTTGAGGGACTGTCCGGCCGGGTGATCGAGATCGGCGCGGGCAACGGCCTGAACTTCCCGCACTACCCGCAGACGGTCACCGAGGTCATCGCCGTCGAGCCCGAGCCGCACCTGCGGACCATCGCCGAGACCTACGCCGAGCGCACCACCGTCCCGATCAACATCGTGAATGGTCTCGCTGATCGCCTCCCGGCCGAGGACGCCTCCTGCGACGCGGCGATCGCGTCGCTGGTGCTGTGCACGGTGCCCGATCAGGACGCCGCACTGGCCGAGATCCGGCGCGTCCTCAAACCCGGCGGCCAGCTGCGTTTCTTCGAACACGTCCAGGCCGCCACGGCCGGCAGGCACCGGATCCAGAAGGCCCTGGACGCCACCGTCTGGCCGGTGTTCGGTGGCGGCTGCCACTGCTCCCGCGACACCCGGTCGGCGATCGAACGCGCCGGGTTCTGTCTCGACCGCATCGACCAGCTCACCAGCGCCGACACCAAGCTGCCCTTCCCCGCCGCGCCGCAGATCCTCGGCACCGCCACACGCCCCTGAAAGATGTGGGTGAGCATGGTGTTGATCAACGTCCCGCAGGCATCCCCGAGAAGCCGACGCGAGCGGAGAAGCGGGCGAACAGCCGATGCCGGACTGAGCCATCGTCGTGGGCTGGGCCAGGAGCGGAGCGTCGCCACGCACATACCGGACTGGTGCGCCGACCCTTGCAGGGCGGTGTCCCTCGCTCCAGGCACGAGATCGCGGTGGGCCATCACCTCATGCCGGGCCTCATAGCTCATCGAGGCCGCCTCGGTGCTGTGGCAGCCCCGTGCGCCGACGCTGAGGCCGTGCATCAGGAACAGTCCGCCCAGGACCGCGAGCACGCAGGCCAGGCGGGCGGCTCTCCGCCACACCGTGGATGGGGAGGTCCAGTACGGGACAACGTGATCAGCCGCACCGTGGCGGCACCGACCTTTCTGGAGAGCGTCGAAGGAATCGTCGTCGAAGTGGCCCGCGCTGCGGAGGACGCCGACCACCACCCCGACATCGACATCCGCTGGCGCAACGTGACGCTCAGCCTCACCACCCACGATGCCGGTAACGCACTCACCGCACTCGACTTCAGCCTCGCTGCGAAGATCGACGAGATCGCCGCACGTTACGGCGCGTAGCTCCCTCACCAGACCCGGGCCCGCCCCTACTGCTGCAGGGGCGGACCCGGCCGGAGCGCGTGGCGACCGCGTCCAGCAGAACCCGGGTGCCGGTGACGTTGGCGTCCATCGCGGCTGGCAGGGTGCGTGGTGGCCATGTCCGTCTCTCCTTCGTTCTCCGCTTGCCCCATCTCAGCAAGATACCCCCTAGGGGTATTTCCCTCGACGGCGTGATGGTCGTCGCCTTCGATGGCGGCATTCCCGACATCCACCTGTACGATCAACCTCCAGCTCCTACAATATGTCGGACCGCTGTCGAGTCGAGGGTTGGTACTGGGTGAATCGCCGCAGTTCAGTGGCAGTCGGGTTGGCCGTCGCGCTGTCGCTCCTAGCGACGCCTGTCGTGCCGGCGGCGGCCGAGCCGAAGCCCAGCCGCAAGGAGCTCACGGCGAAGGAGAAGAAGCTCGTCGACCAGCTGGAGGTACTCACCGAACAGCACAACGGTCTGGTCGTCCGGCTCGAGCAGTCCCAGCGTGCCGCCAAGGCCGCCAAGGGCACCTCCGCCAGAGCACAGCTGAAGCTCGACGATGCCCGCACCGCAGTCGCCCGGCTCGCAGCCGAGAGGTACAAGAACAGCGGCCTCGACACCGGCATGGCCATGGCGGTGTCAGCCGATCCGCAGAGCCTGCTCGACCGCTACTCGGCCGTCGGATTCCTGGCCGCCCAGAGCGACACCCGCATCACCGGTCTCATGACCGCGTTGCAGTCGGCCGCCCGCACCCGTAAGGCCTCCGATGACCGGATCGACCAGGTCAAACGGCTCACCAAGGAATCGGACGACAAGCGCAAGAAGATCCAGGGCCTGCTGAAGAGTGTTCGCGACAAGCTGGGCAAACCGCCGACCTCTCCCAAGGACCCACCGCCGGTCGTCGACCAGGGCCAGGCCTCGCAGAAGGCGATGGGCGCGGTCAAAGCGGCGCTGGCGCAACTCGGCGTCCCCTACTCCTGGGGCGGCGGCAACGCCTCAGGCCCCAGCTACGGCACCGATCAAGGCGCCAACATCAAGGGCTTCGACTGCTCCGGCCTGACCCTCTATGCGTACGCCCAGGTGGGCATCAACCTTCCCCACTACACCGGCGACCAGTGGAACTCCGGCGCCCGCCTCGGCCGCAGCAACCTTCGGCCCGGCGATCTCGTCTTCTTCTACGGGGACCTGCATCACATGGGCATGTACATCGGCAATGGCAAAATGATCCACGCCCCACAGACCGGCGACGTCGTCAGGATCAGCAGTATCGACGGTCGGCCCTTCGCGGGCGGCGTCCGGGTAGCCTGATCTCCTACAGGCCTTAGGAAGGAAATCCCGGTGACGAGCAAGGGCGCGCTCGAACGGATCATCATGGACGTGCTGTGGCCCGAGACCGAGCCCCTGCTCGTCCGCGAGCTGATGGAACGGGTCAACAAGCACACCGACCGCCCTCTCGCCTACACCACGGTCCAGACCGTCGCCGACCGGCTCGTCGCCAAGGATCTGCTCGTCCGAACCCGCCACGGCAATGCATGGCGCTACGCCACCCGCCAGTCCCGCGAGGATCACGTCGCCGCCCTCATGCTGGAGGCCCTGTCCGGGGTGACCGACAGCGGCCTCACCCTGAGCAGGTTCGCCGAAGGCATCGAAGGAGAGGACGCCCACCGCCTCCTCGAGGCGCTGTCCCGGCGGGCTCTGCAGGGCTTGAAGCCGGACGGAACCGGGTCTTGACCATCTTCGCGCTGCTCGCCGCGGCCGCCGTCGTTCTCGGCCACCTCGCCGGGCCGGCTCTCGCCCGTCAGGAGTGGACACAGCGGCACCCGGTCCCCGCGATCGTGCTGTGGCTCGCAACTCTCTGCGCCGCAGTCGCGGCCGCCGTCGGATTCGTCGCGTTCGCCGTCTTCAGTTCCCCTCAACCCGGCCACACCCTCGTCGAGTGGGCTCTGAGCTGTGCCTCGGGCCATGCCCACTCAGGGACCTGGGAAGCCGCGATCCTCAGCCTTCCGCCCGTCATCGCCTTTCTTCTCGCGGCCCGGATCGGCGTCCGCCGCCTTCGTTCGACCATCTCCGCCCGCCACCGGCACGGGGAGATGCTGCGGCTCGTCACCCGCGAGACCGACGAGCTGGCAGACACCTGCATTCTCGACCACCCCATCCCGATCGCGTACTGCCTGCCGGCTCGCGGCCGTCCCATCGTCGTGAGCAGCGGCGCGTTGGACGTCCTGGACCCCGGCCAACTGGCAGCCGTCCTCGACCACGAACGCGCCCACCTCCGAGGCCGTCATCATCTGATCGTCGCCCTGGTCGATGCCCTCGCCCATACCCTGCCCTGGGCAGCGACCTTCCAGCACGGCCGCACCGCGCTCGCCCGCCTGCTCGAACACGCAGCCGACGACACCGCCGCCCGCCGACACGGCGCGACCACCGTCTTCAGCGCCCTGCACAAACTCACAGTCCTGCCCAGCCCCGCCGGCACTCTCGGTGCCGGAGCCAGCGCCCCCCAAGCGCTGTCCACCCGTCTCAACCGCCTCAGCAATCCGGTCGCCTCCGCCCACGGCCGCCGTCTCGCCTGGTCAGCAGCAGCCCTCTCCTCCCTGCTTCCCGTCGCCATCCTCACCGGCTGGATGACCGCCATCGCCCTGAACTGCTGAATCCAGGCGGCGGCACCGATGGCCAGGACTAGATCATGGCTCAGGCCGTGCCTGTGACTCCACGGAAAGCACGGGTGGCCGGATGCCCACGGCGGGGGCGCAAGCCCACGGTGACGCGGTGGCCAAGTACGTCATCTGGAAACAGCGGATCTGGGACGTCCGGAGTGGCAACGGCTGGAAGCCCATGTCCGACCGAGGCGGGGTCGTCGCCAATCATTTCGATCATCCCCATGTCTCCGTGCTCTGAGCCGTCGGCAGTGCGACGGAGACGGCAGTGTCGTCGAGGAGCAGCACAAAGGTGACCAGGGTGAGCCCGGCAGGGGTGCCCCAACGCTCCCGTCGCCCGATCACTCGCGCACCCGAACCGTCACCAAGCAGACCGGTCCGCCCACGAGGCACAGCATCAGCCATGATCAGTGTCCGGGACGGTTGAGGCAGCGTCGTCACCGCTTCTCGATGGTGCCCGGCCCGTAGTTCCGATGCGCATGATGCATATCCGTTCATCAACGTTCCGGCGATGGAAGCCCCGGTACGGAACTCGGCACTCCGAACTTGGTCGACCGGTGTGTGATCAGCGGTGGCTGGCCGATTCGGCTGGTGCGAGCCGGTCTGTACTGGCGATCTCCGCCGGTGCGGGCGCCTGGGGTAGGTGGAGGCGTTTGAGCATGAGGGCGTTGACGGCGACGATGACGCTTGATCCGGACATGGACAGTGCGGCGATTTCGGGGCGGAGGACGAAGCCGAAGGCAGGTTCGAAGACGCCGGCGGCGATGGGCAGCGCGATCACGTTGTAGCCGACGGCCCAGGCGAGGTTCTGCCGCATCTTGCGCAGGGTGCCGCGGCCGATTCGGAGGGCCGCGACCACGTCGAGGGGGTCCGAGCGCATCAGGACCACGTCGGCGGTCTCGATGGCCACGTCCGTGCCTGCTCCGATGGCGATGCCGAGGTCTGCCAGGGCGAGAGCGGGCGCGTCGTTGACGCCGTCGCCGACCATGGCGACCTTACGTCCCTGGGCCTGCAGTTCGGCGATCTTAGCGGCTTTGTCGCCCGGGAGGACCTCGGCGATGACGGTGTCGATGCCGAGGATCTGGCCGATGCGCTGGGCGGTGGCCTGGTTGTCGCCGGTGAGCATGACGACCTCGACTCCGGCGTCCTGGAGCGCCCGGATCGCGGGGAGCGAGGTTTCGCGGAGGGCGTCGGCGACGCCGATGAGGCCCACGGCCACCCCGTCGACCGCGACGAGCACTGCGGTACGTCCGCTGGCCGCCATCTCCTCACGGCGGCTGGAGAGTGAGCCCAGGTCGGCCCCCTGGCGTTGCATGAGACGCAGGTTGCCGACGGCGACGTGGTGTCCGTCGACCTGGGCGATAGCGCCGTGGCCGGGGATGTTCTCGAACTCCTCGGCACGTGCCGCTGACGCGCCGGAGTCATCGTGGCGTCGGACGATCGCTGCGGCCAGCGGATGCTCGGATTCGCGTTCGACGGCGGCGGCGAGGTGGAGCAGTTCGGCCTCGGTAAGTCCTTCGGTGATGAGGTCGGTGACCTCGGGCTCGCCCTTGGTGAGGGTGCCGGTCTTGTCCATCACCACGACCTGGATGCGGGCAGAGGTCTCCAGGGCCATGGCGTTCTTGAACAGGATTCCGCGTTTGGCACCCAGTCCGACCCCGATCATGATGGCCGTCGGGGTGGCGAGCCCGAGCGCGTCGGGGCAGGTGACGACCACGACCGTGATCGCGAAGAGCATCGCCGTGGCGAGCGTGCTGCCGGTCAGCATCCAGACCGCGAAGGTGAGGCCGCCGCCGGCCAGGGCCACGAGTACCAGCCAGAACGCCGCCCGGTCGGCGAGCCGCTGGCCTGGCGCTTTGGAGTTCTGCGCCTCCTGGACGAGCTTGACGATCTGGGCCAGCGCGGTGTCCGCGCCGACCTTCGTGGCGCGGACCCGGATGGTGCCGTTGATGTTCATGGTGGCCCCGATGACGTCCGATCCGGGGACCTTGTGCACCGGCATGCTCTCGCCGGTGACCGTGGACTCGTCGACCTCGCTCTCGCCCTCCTCCACGACGCCGTCGACCGCGATCTTGGAGCCTGGGCGGACCAGCATCAGATCGCCGACCACGATCTCCGACGTCGCGACCTCGAGCTCCTGGCCGTCGCGCAGCACCACCGCTTTGGGCGGTGCCAGGTCGAGCAGGGCATGGATCGCGGTGTTGGCCCCGCCACGCGCCCGCATCTCGAACCAGTGGCCCAGCAGCACGAACGCCGACAGCACGGTCACGGCCTCATAGAAGACGTCACCGCCGCCGGTCAGGGTGATCACCAGGGAGTACAGCCACCCGGTCCCTACCGCTACCGCGACCAACACCATCATGTCCAGCGTCCGGGCCCGAAGGGCCCGCAGCGCGCCGTCGAAGAAGATCGTGTCGGCGTACAGGACGACCGGGAGGCTGAGGAGCAGCGCCCACACGTCCTCGCGCAGGCCGAACGGCACCGCGACGTCTAGCCCGAACACGTCATGGCCGATCGGGGACCACACCAGGATCGGGACCGCGAGAACCACCGCGATCAGGAACCGGTTCCGCATGTCCCGCGCCATTCCCGCCATCGACATTCCGGCATGCCCGCCATGGCCCATCACCTCATGCGGGGAGCGCACACCCTCGTCTCCGGCGGCGTGCCTCTCATGCTCGTCTGCCCCACCGTGCCCGGCGTGCTGCATGGGGCCGGACGCGGTGTGCATGGCCTGCTCGGAGCCGCCGTGCCCGCTCGCGGGCAGTCGTGCGCCTGTCGGTTCCTCCGCCGGATCGCACAGATGGCTGGGCACGAGCTGGCCGGCGCAGTGGTATCCGCACTCCCGCGCCCAGGCGCGCAGCTCGGCGACCGACGTCACACCCGGGTCGAAGACGACCGTCGCACTCTGCGCGACCGGATTCACCACCACGTGGAGGACTCCCGCGCGGCGGCCGAGAGCAGATGACGCCACCGGACCCTGCGACGCCCAATACAGTCCGCGAAGATCCAGCACAACGGTCCGGGTGTCCTCGTGCGCCGTCGCCGCACCCCCGGCAGGGCCAGCGCCGCGCTCGTGCCGGCCGAACACGAGATACAGCAGGCCGATACCGCCAAGGACACCGATCCCGATGGCGCTCTGCGCCAACACGGACACACCGGTCATGGCTGTCATCTCCAGACGATCACGAGAATCGCCGCCGGGTTCGGTTTCTCCCGGACGGCAACTCCACCCTCCACTGCCCGCGCCTGAACGAACAGAGTACTCCGACGATATGTAGGAGGACTTTCGTCCCTGCGTCCGCGGCCCTTTGCCGGTATTCCCCGGCGGTAGGAGAACCCAGCCTTGAAGGGCATCCACCGAGAGGAGCAACAGCCATGACCCACCAGCCAGCGCACGACGTTCAGCCCCAGCCGTCCGCACCCCAACGTCCGGACGGGATCCCTCGCTGGCGCACCGTGAACATCACTGCCCGTGAGCGTACCGGCCGGATCATCATCGGCCTGGGAGCCGTCCTGGCCGGCATCATCCTCCTGTCCGGTGCAGGATCAGCCCTGATGGTCGTCTTGACCCTCCTGCTCACGGCGGTAGGACTCGACCTCGTCGTGACCGGAGCACTCGGCCACTGCCCGCTCTACCAGAGGCTCGGCCACGTGCCGCCCTCACTGCGCAGGCCCTCATGACCACGCCGGGCCACGACCACGGACATGACCTGGGCCGACCTGAGACCACCAAGCCCGACCGCCACGGCGGGCACGGCGGGCACGGCTGGATGATGATCGCCTGCTGCGTCCCGATGCTCGTCATCGCCGTCGTCCTCGTGGCGACCGGCGTCGTCGGCTTCGGCTTCGTGTTCGTCGCGATCATGTGCACCGCGATGATGGCGCTGATGATGCGTGGGATGGGCGGCGAAGGGTGAGCGCGCCGAGGACCCGCTCCCTGGGCCATTCGCTCTCCTATGACACCCCTGGCGCCGCGGCGTCACACTCTGTATTCGCACACCGCTCGACTGGTGGCCACGGCCGCAGGACAGGAGCTTCACGATGATGGATTGGAACGACGGAGGTATGAGCGGCTGGGGCTACGCACTCATGACCCTCAGCATGGTCATGTTCTGGAGCCTGGTGGTCTTCGCGGTGATCTCACTCGTCCGATCCGGCAACCGAACAGGCCAACAGCACCATCACCATGACACCGCCCCGCCGTCCCCACCCGAGCAGCTGCTCGCCGAGCGGTTCGCCCGAGGTGAAATCGAGGCCGACGACTACGGGCAGCGCCTCGCAGTACTCCGCGGCGGCCACCAAGAGGGCGAAAGCAGTACGGCCGTCAACTCCTGAACTTCGGGCGCGCGCTGGGCTCGACACCACCGTTTCGCGGACCTCTATCGAGAGCGGGTGTGCGCGCCCAGCGGCGTTCTCATGATGGCGGGATGGCTGGCAGTGATCCCATCCACCTGTACATTCGAGCCAGCCCTTGGGCGATATGTCTTGTTTGTCATTTGACTGGCGATTTTGCCGATGCGCTGTGGGAATCTCGACCGTACGTTTGCGGCGCAAACTCCCCTTGGTGAGGGAGACCGACCTCGGAAAGAGGTGACCACATGCGCCGGAAGACCTGTCTCTGCATCATGGCAGCGGTTCTTTTGATCATGTCGTCCATCAGCACGGCTCTGGCAGGGTCCGCCTCCGCGGCGACGCAGACCGTCACGGTCAGGTACGGGCCGTGGACCATTCCCGGCGGGACGATGGACCGCCCAGGCCAGATCTCCAACCAGATAGCGGCAATCCCCAAGCCGTGCGGTTCGTGTGACATCGTCGGGCAGAAGCCGGATCTCGTCTACGCCGACGGCAGCGTCGCCGACATGGATACCGGTCCGATGCTGCACCACTACGTGATCAGCAACCTCGCCGCCCGGGACACCGTCTGCCCGGCCCAGCCGCTCGGCGACCGGCTGTTCGCCTCCGGCAACGAGCGCACCGACAAGCAACTGCCGGACGGTTACGGTCTCCAGGTCCGCAACCTCGACCGGTGGATGATGCTCACCGACCTGATGAACTACGCTCCGACCCCGCAGACGGTCTACATCTCGATCACCTACACCCTCGCCGGGGCGGGATCGACCAAGCCTGTCCGCTCCCTGTGGCTGGACGCGGGCGGCTGCCTGTCGTCCTACTACGCGGTCCCGGCAGGGCCGAGCTCCCGCACTTGGGGCTGGACCGCGACCACCGGCGGCAAGATCGTGTTCGCCAACGGCCACCAGCACGCCGGCGGCGTCCATGTGAAGGCCACCGACGACACGGCCCAGGCTCTGATCTGCGATTCGGCCGCCGAATACGACACCATGGGCGGGATGCGGACCATCGTGAAGATGGGGACCTGCGCCGGCGACCGGCTGGCCACCGTCCGCCGCGGCGACCGGGTGAGCGTCACCAGTTACTACGACTCACCGACAGCCCAGTCCGACGTCATGGGCATCGTCCACGCCTACCTGGCAGCCGGCTGATGAGGCGCGGCACCCAGAACGCCCGGGCAGGGCTCACGGTCGCGTCGGTCATCGCGGCTCTGGGCCTGGTGCCCGCCGGAGCGGGGGCGCTGCCGACGGCACCGGTTCCCGTGGCCGGGGACTGGGCCGTCGCCGGGCAGAACCAGGCCAACACCCGCTACGCGGCCACCGAGACCCTGATCTCACCCGCGAACGTCGGCCGGCTCAGGGCCCGCTGGACCGCGACCCTCGCCGGTAACGTCGCCGCGACGCCGACGGTCTCGCTCGGCACCGTCTTCGTCCCGGACTACGGCGGGAAACTCTCGGCCGTCGACGCACTCACCGGAACCGTCCGATGGCAACGGCCGATCTCCGACTACAGCGGGGTGGCAGGGGACATCTCGCGGACCAGCCCGGCGATCTACGGCAGCACCCTGATCTTCGGAGACGGGGTCTCCAGCCAGCAGAGCACCGGCGGCGCCCGCGTCATGGCCGCCGGTCGCACGGCCGGGACCCCGCTGTGGAACACGATCATCGACGCTGATCCCGCCGCGATGGTGACGACGTCACCGGTCGTCGACGGCAACACCGTGTACGTCGGCACCGCAAGCCGCACCGAGTTCGGAGCCCCAGGGGCTCCGCGGATGCGCGGCAGCGTCGTCGCCCTGAACGCCGCCACCGGGACCGTCCTGTGGCGGCGGTACATGGCCCCCGCCGGATACACCGGCAACGCCGTGTGGGGGAGTTCGTTCGTCGTCGACCACACCACCGGCCGCCTGTTCGTGACGACCGGCAACAACTACACCGTCCCCGACGGCATCTGCACCATGCCCGGCCAGCAGGACTGCCGGCAGGGGCCCGCCGACAACTACACCGACGCGGTCGTCGCGCTGAACCTCCGAACCGGTGCGGTGGAGTGGGCGTTCAAGACCCTCACCGCCGACGTCGGCACCGGGGAATGCGACCAGTGCGGTCCGGACTTCGACTTCGGGTCCTCCCCCAACCTCTACCAGGTCACGGACAACGGCCAGATCCGCACCCTCCTGGGCGTGGGCCAGAAGAGCGGCATCTACTGGGCCCTGGACCCCGCCACCGGCCGGGAGGTGTGGCACACCGAAGTCGGCCCCGGCAGCGACCTCGGCGGAATCGAGTGGGGCTCGGCCACCGACGGCCGCAGGATCTACGTCGCCATCGGCAACGCCGAACACGAGGAGTACGACATCGTCGGCGCCGACGGCACCACCACCACGACCGACGGCGGATCCTGGGCGGCCCTGGACGCCGTCACCGGCCGGAAACTCTGGCAGGTCGCCGACCCCTACGGCACCCTCGACGTCGGCTTCGTCAGCGCGGCAAACGGCGTCGTCTACACCGGCG
>JBDSTJ010000634.1:0-6324 GCA_039928335.1 Streptosporangiaceae bacterium
GCGCGTCCTCGTCGCCGGCGTCGGCCGCGCCGAGGGCCGACACGGCCTCAAGGATCTCCGTCACGGCGGCGGTGTCGTCCACGTGACCCGAGACGACCTTCTTCATGGGGACCAGGTCGCGCAGCCGGACGGCGGCCCGGTCGTGATCGCTGAGGGACTCATAGCCGCCTTCGTACACGACGGAGCCGTCGGGGACCTCGGCGGCCAGCACCACCCGACGGGCCGTGGTCCCCGGGGAGCCGGCGAGCAGGCGGAGCGAGGCCCTGGCGGCGGCGGTCATCGCCGCGTACTCCAGTTCCTCCTGGTCGCCCTCGGCGTACCACTCGCGCAGGGCCGGGGTCACCGCGTAGGCGATCCGGACCTCGATCTCGCCGCTGGTCAGGGCCTCGGCCAGGGCGGGGAGTGTGGCGGGCAGATAAACGCGCATGCCCTCAGTGTGACAGGTTGATCTTGAAGAGTTCGCCGAGCCGGGCCTGGGTCCCGATCACGTCGGTGTGGTGCACGCCGATCATGCCCAGTTCCTCGGCGGCGGTCACGTTGTGCACGATGTCGTCAACGAAGACGCACTGGTCGGGGCGCAGGCCCAGCAGCGACACGGTGTGCTGGAAGATCTCGGGGGCGGGTTTGCGCATGCCGACCTCGCCGGAGATCACGACGCAGTCGAACAGCTCGCCCCACAGCTCGCGCGGGTAGGCGTTGCCCCAGGAGTTGGACAGCAGCCCGGTCTGGAATCCGGCGGCGCGGACCGCGCGCAGCGCGGCGTACATCGGCTCCACCGGAGCGAATTCGGCGAACATCCGGTCAATGAGGCCCTCGGCGGTCACCGGGCCCCCGTCGGTGCGCCGCAGCTCCACCGCGAGCAGCCGCTCGAACTCCTGCGGGGCGAGCGAGCCGTCCTCCAGCCCGTGGATCAGGTTGCCGGTCGTGCTGGACCCCTGGTAGGCCCCGTCGAACCAGGCGCGCATGACCTCCTTGTAGTGCGGCACGTCGATCTGGTCGGTGGCAAGCCACCGGGCGATGGCGGAGTTGAGCGGGGCGGTCAGCACCCCGCCCCAGTCGGTGATCACGGCTATCGGAGTCATGGTATGGATCGTAGGACCAGGCCAGATAAGTAACTGCTGACAGGGGTCTGAAAGACTGCTCCCATGGACTTCGAAATCAGCCCGAAAGCCGCCGACTACCAGGCCAGGCTGCAGAGCTTCATGGACGAGCACGTCTATCCGGCCGAGCGGGTCTACCAGCAGTGGCGCGAGGTCAACGACCCGCACGCCCTGCCGCCGGTGGTCGAGGAACTGAAGACCGAGGCCCGCTCCCGAGGTCTGTGGAACCTGTTCCTGCCGGACGTGAGCGGGTTGACCAACCTGGAGTACGCGACCCTCGCGGAGCTGACCGGCCGCAGCCCGGAGCTGGCCCCCGAGGCGCTCAACTGCGCGGCCCCGGACACCGGCAACATGGAGGTCCTGCACATGTTCGGGACCTCCGACCAGCAGAAGACCTGGCTGGAGCCGCTGCTGAACGGCGAGATCAGGTCGGCGTTCGCGATGACCGAGCCCGAGGTCGCCTCCAGTGACGCCACCAACATCCGTACCTCGATCGTGCGGGACGGTGACAGCTATGTGATCAACGGCCGCAAGTGGTTCATCACCGGCGCGGCCGACGAGCGGTGCAAGATCTTCATCGTGATGGGCAAGACCGCGCCGGACGCCGCCGTGCACCGGCAGCAGTCGCAGGTCCTGGTCCCGCGCGACACTCCCGGTGTGACGGTCGTCCGGCACCTGCCGGTCTTCGGCTACCAGGACCAGCACGGGCACTCGGAGATCCTCTTTGAGGACGTCCGGGTTCCGGTCGCCAATCTGATCGCCGAAGAGGGCGACGGCTTCATGATCTCTCAGGCCCGGCTGGGCCCGGGCCGCATCCACCATTGCATGCGGGCCCTGGGCATGGCCGAGCGTGCCCTGGAGTTGATGTGCCGGCGGGCCGCCGACAGGGTCGCCTTCGGCAAGCCGCTGGCGATGCAGGGTGTGGTCCAGCAGCAGATCGCCGAGTCCAGGATGGCGATCGAGCAGGCCCGACTGCTGACCCTCAAGACCGCCTGGCTCATCGACGGGCACGGTGCCAAGGGCGCCCGCGCCGAGATCGCCTCGATCAAGGTCGTCGTGCCGAGGGCGGCCTTCGAGGTGCTCGACCGTGCCATCCAGATCCACGGTGGCGCCGGGGTCTCCGACGATTTCCCGCTGGCCCAGATGTACACGTGGGTTCGTGCCATGCGGCTGTTCGACGGACCGGATGAGGTCCATGTCCGCACCGTGGCACGTCAGGAACTGAGGCCGTATCTCTCCTGAGGATCCGACAACAGGTGCATGGCCTCGCGTACGGCACCCCGGGTCTCGGCGAGCGCGTTCACGGCTTGGGCCGGTGTGCTGTTGCACAGCAGGGTGATGAGTGCGACGCGGGTGTCCCCTCCGGCGTCGGCGAGTGCGTGTTCACAGGTTCTGGCGTCCAGCCCGGTCGCCTCGACCAGGATCCGGATCAGCCGCAGCCGCAGTTTGGAGTTGAGCGCGTTGACGCTGACCATCAGGTTGGAGTAGGTGCGGCCCAACTGGACCATCACTGTGGTGGAGAACGCGTTCAGCACCATCTTGGTGGCAGTGCCGGCCTTCATCCGGGTCGAGCCGCTGATCACCTCCGGTCCGGTGTCCAGCCCGATGTGCACGTCGACCTCGGCTCCGAACCAGGTCGTGGGATTGGCACTGATCAGACCGGTGTGCGCCCCCTGGGCGGTTGCCGCACGCAGTGCCCCCACCACATAGGGCGTGGTCCCGCTGGCCGCGATGCCGATGGCGACGTCGCCGGCGACTACCGTGGCGGCGTCGCGGGCCCCGAGCAGCATGTCGTCCTCGACGCCTTCGATCGCCCGGGACAGTGCCTCGGTGCCGCCCGCGTGGTGGGCCACCACCCAGTCGGGCGGGGTGCCGTAGGTCGGGGGGAGTTCGGCGGCGTCGATGAAGCCGAGCCGCCCCGACGTGCCCGCGCCGAAGTAGTGCACTGTCCCCTCCGTCCGCAGCGAGCCGACCGCGAGATCGGCCAGCAGCGCGATCTGCGGGAGCACCCGCGCCACGGCGGCGGCCACCGTGGCGTCCTCGGCGTTGATGCGGTTGAGTACCTCGATGGTGGTCAGGGTGTCGACGTCGAGCGTGCGCGGATTGCGCCGCTCGGTGGGCAGATCGATCGGCAGGCTTACCGCCGCCCGGGTCTGGTCCGGCTCGATCAGGTCCATCACCTCCTCCAAGTCATGGGGATCCTCGTTACTGCTGAGCAGGTTCACCGCCGCTTCCTTTCTGGCCGGACGCTACGGCCGTGCACCGCTGTGAAGGTGGCTTCGAGCGCGTCGCGGGTGTCGCCGTAGGTATGACGTGCGACACCGACGAAAACGCAGTCGATCACGGTCAGCTGGGCGAGCCTGCTGGCCGTGGCCCCCGACCGGAACGTGGTCTCGCGGGCCGCGGTGGTCAGCACCAGGTCGGCCGCCTCCGCGATCGGCGAGCGGGGGTAGTTGGTCAGGGCGAGGGTGGTGGCTCCGCGTCCGGCGGCCACAGCGAGAGCGTCAAGCGTTTCGACGGTCGTACCGCTGTGCGAAATGCCGACTGCCACGTCCCCCGGCTGGAGAACCGCCGCGCTCGTCAGCATGATGTGGGCATCGGACCACGCATAGGAGGTGCGACCGATGCGGTGCAGCTTCTGCTGGAAGTCGAGCGCGACGAAGGCGCTGGCGCCCACACCGTAGATATCGACCCGCCTGGCTCCGGCGACGGCGTCGATCACCTTCTCCAGCATTCTGATGTCGAGCTGTGCCGCGGTCTCCTCCACTGCCCGCGCATCGGCGAAGGTGACCTTCTCCACGACATCCTCAAGAGTGTCATCGGGCCCGATGTCACTGCCGACCACCCGGCCGCCCGCGGCCGACTGAGCGCGACCGGCTTCGGTCGCCAGTGTCAGCCGCAACTCCGGATATCCGCTGAAGCCGATCGCGCGGCAAAACCGGATGACGGTCGTCTCCGAAGTCCCGCAGGCGTGGGCGAGCTCCGTGATCGTGGAGCTGGCGACACCCTCGGGATCTTCGACAACGCGCTGCGCCACACGTCGCTCCGCGGGAGGGAGGGAGGGAAGCAGTGATCGGACTCGGACCACCGTGCTGAGTGGAGGTGCAGCGTGTCCCGTGTCTTGACCTTCGGGTTTCCTCATGGAAGAAAGTTTCTTACAGGTGGTTTGTCGCGTCAACGGCAGAAGGTCTACGGACGTGAAGTGATGGACGATTTGGTCGGGCAGAACCTGTCGGAACTGAACCTTCGCTGCATGGACCAGGGACCGTTCGTCGTCGGAATCGACGCCGGTGGAACCCACACCAGGTGCGCGGTCGTCACCCTCGACGGCACCGTCGCAGGCGCCGGCCACGGGCCGGGAGCCAACCCCAACTCCGGCGGCGACCCCGCCTTGGCGCTGCGCACCGCCCTGCGGGAAGCGCTCTCGCAGGTCGATCCCCGGCAGGTCCTCGGCGGTGTCTTCGGCATCGCGGGAGCCGGTGCAGCCGGCCGTCCGCTCCTCGTGGAGGCCTCACGCCAGGCCTGGCAGGGCGTCGGACTACGCGGAGAACCCGATGTGTGCACGGATATCGCCATCAACTTCGCCTCTGGCACCTCCGCCTCTTCGGGGATCGTGATCTTCGCCGGGACGGGGGCCGGAGCGGCCGTCATCCACGACGGCGAGATCGTACGCCGCGCGGACGGCTATGGCTACCTGCTCGGAGACGAAGGCTCCGCGGTGTGGATCGGCAGGCAGGGGGTCAAGGCCGCGCTCGCCGCCATGGATGGACGCGGGGCTCCGACGATTCTCACGGACCTCGTGCCCCGCGCCCTCCTGGGTGCCGAGGCGATGGCCGAGCTGGCCCCCGGCAGGGCCCCCCACCTGGCGTTGGCCGGAAGCGGCCACGTCCTACCCGAGCGCCCCAGAACGAGTCCGTCGCTGCTCCCCCAGGCGATCCTCAAGGAGGTCTACGGCGCGCCGCCGGCCACCCTCGGCAGGATCGGGCCGGTCGTCTCGGCAGCCGCGGCCTCCGGTGACCCGGTGGCCACCAGGATCGTCGAGGAGGCCGCGGACTGGCTGCTGCTCGATGTCGACGCCGTACGCCCGGCCCTGACCGAAATCGCCGATCCGACGGCTCCCGTGGTGCTGGCGGGATCGGTGCTCAGTGGCGGCCCGGTCGCCGATCTGGTCCGGGAGGGCCTGCGAGTCCGGTTCGAGGGTGAGGCCTCGCTCGCCGGCGACGGTGCGGCGGGCGCGGCGCGGATGGCGATCAGGCGGCTGGCGGCCTGATCACCCGGTCCCCCCAGGTCTACCGGTCCGTGACTGTATGGCTTCCTACTGTTACTCTCCCGTACGACCTGGGGGGACCATTGCTGTCGACGCGTACTGTCCTGGCGCTTTCACTGGGAGCCGCCGCGCTCACGGCGGGCTGCGCCCAGCAGGAGGTCAAACCCAGGCCCCCGCAGGCGGCCCAGCCGTTGCGCGAACCTGTCACCGAGCCCAGGGTGGCCCTCGCCACCGAGGTGCTCAGGGGCCTGACGGTGCGGCAGAAGGTCGGCCAGCTGCTCGTGCCCGCCGTGACCGACAAGGCCGGGGGACTGCGCCTGATCAAGAGGTACGGCGTCGGCGGCGTCGCCTACCCGAGCGGGCGCCTGGTCGACGCCGCGCGGACCGCCAGGCTCTCGCAGGCCCTGCAGAAAGCGTCCCCGCTGCCGTTGCTGATCAGTGCGGACACCACGGCGGGCCCGTCCTATCCGACCCTCTTCCCCGGCCCGATGGCGCTCGCGGCGACCCACGACCCGGTGCTCGTCCGGGCCGCAGCCACGGTCGCCGCCGCCGAACTGAACGCGGCCGGGATCAACCAGGACCGCACCCCGCTCGCCGGCCCCGCCGCCGAACCCGCCCTGGCGGGTCGGCTGCTCGGGGCTTCGCTCGACGGCTACCACGCGGCCGGGGTGATCACCACGGTCCGAGCCCGGCTCGACGCCCCACCGTCCCCGGCGGCCCTCGCACACGGGGCCGACTCGGTGCTGTCGGCCGCAGCACCGAAACCGGCCCTGGCCGGTCTGCTGCGGGGCCGACTCGGTTTCCGGGGCGTGATCACCGCTCCCGGCGGAACGGTCCAGGCACTGCTGGCCGGGGCCGACCAGCTGCTGATGCCGCCCGACCTGCCGGGCACCTTCAGGAGCGTGCTGGCCGCAGTGCGGGACGGCCGGATCACCGCCGCCCGGCTCGACGACTCGG
>JBDSTJ010000635.1:0-5360 GCA_039928335.1 Streptosporangiaceae bacterium
AGGCCGTGCCCTCCGGAGGGGCACGGCCTTCACGACGTCGGCGAATTAGTGCGCCGCCTCGTACTGCTCGACGACGGATGCCGGAATACGACCGCGCTCGTTGACCTTGATGCCCTGGCCCTTGGCCCAAGCGCGGATGTCGGCGCTGCGCTCACGGCTGGATGTTCCCCGAACCGGACGGCCCGCGGCGCGGCCGCGCTTGGCGGTGCCGGACTGGCGCGCACCCTTGTCCACAAAAGGCTGAAGAGCCGAACGCAGCTTCTTTGCGTTGGCACTGCTGAGATCGATCTCGTAGTGCGCGCCGTCGAGAGAGAACGTCACGGTCTCGTCCGCCGTTCCACCATCGAGGTCATCGACGAGCAACACCTCAATTTTCCGTGCCATGGGACAGACCTTTCACGCGTTCGTCAGAGCCGGGGCTCTCGCCCAAGCAAACTTCATTCGGTTGACAAACATATAC
Organism: Streptosporangiaceae bacterium; assembly: GCA_039928335.1. Classification (GTDB taxonomy): domain Bacteria; phylum Actinomycetota; class Actinomycetes; order Streptosporangiales; family Streptosporangiaceae; genus Actinocorallia. Next base: position 461 of record JBDSTJ010000635.1, read on the forward strand.
CGGGTGTCCAGAGATGACAATTCAAACGTGCATCGTATTTCCCGGAACGCCCGTTACTCACCGTAATCAAGACGGAGAATTAAGTGGATCTTGATATTGGACCAGGGATCCAACGCGACCCACTCGTCCGCCCGCAACCCGCCGGGGCCCAGAGCGTTGATAAACGGCCGATAAGGTGAGAATTGCATGATCATGGTCTGGCCTGTGACACAGATCTCGCTAAGGCGTCCACTCAGCCCGGTCGTCGACCACGACCGTTCCCGCGTAACGGTCGTGGATGGCCTGATACAGCGGCCGATCCCAGATCGCCCACAGGTAGGCCATCAGCATCCCCGCGATGGCCACGAACATCAGGAACAGGAAGAACGGCCAGACCTTCACACCCAGGAGGAGGAACAGAAAAATACCCAGCTGGTAACCGAGATTGTTGATCGCGGCACGCCAAACGGCCGTAGTGATCGGCAGCACGGCCCCGGCCGGGTCGGCCAGGACGACACGGAGCCCGATCTGCCGTTTCCCGATCGTCTGCCCCCACACGGCGAGCTGAATCGCCTCATAAAGGAACGGCAGCACGGCTGCGACGAAGAACAGCGTCCACAGGATGGTGTTCGACCAGGCCTCGCCTTCCTTGGGAACTCCGATGGCGCCGAGCACGAGCGGGAAGACGACCGCGAAACCGGCCGCGAAGACCAGGCCGAAGTCGATGAGCCGCGCCCGGGCCCGCGGGCCGAACGCCGCGAGCGGCAGATCCTCCGCCGGATGCGGTCCCGACGGCTCCGGCTGCCGGTACGGCTCGTAGGAGGCCGCAGGCTGGTTGCGCTGGGGCTGGGGCGGCTGCGCCGCTCCGTGGCCGTGCGGGGGTTGCTGGGGCGGCCCGTAGCCCCGTTGTGGCTGGGGCGGCCCGTAGCCGCCGGGCTGGGGCCGGCCGCCGGAAGGCGGCCCATAGGGATTGTTGCGAGGGGGTTCACTCATGGCTTCTTCATTCCTCCAGCCGGAGCAGCATCCGCGTGTTGCCCAGCGTGTTCGGCTTCACCCGGTCGAGATCCAGGAACTCCGCCACGCCCTCGTCATAGGAACGCAGCAGCTCCTCGTACACCTCATGCGAGACCGGAGCGCCCTGGATCTCCCGGAAACCGTGCCGGGCGAAGAACTCCACCTCGAACGTCAGGCAGAAAACTCTCTTCACACCGAGTTCCCGCGCGGTCTCCAGCAGCCGGTCGACGATCTGGTGCCCGATCCCCATCCCCCGGCATTCCGGATCAATGGCGACGGTACGGACCTCGGCGAGATCCTCCCACATCACATGAAGAGCACCACAGCCAATGATGCCGCCCAGTTCGGGAGAATCAGCGACCCAGAACTCCTGCATACCCTCGAAGAGGGTCACAGTGCTCTTCTGAAGCAGGCGGCGACCGGGCCCCCCGTACTGGTCGACGAGACGGCGGATGTGCCTGATGTCCGCCGTTCGCGCCCGCCTGATCGTCAGGTCCATCGGTTGGCCAGGTTCATAGTCAGAAAAGAGTAAGGCCGGTACCCGAGAGCCGAGATCACAGGACGGTGACGAACGCGCCACTGACCGATCACTCAGAGTGCTTGACCTGCGGATTCCCATGTTTCAGTTGGCAGCGACCACAGAGTTCGTTAGTCTCCCGCGTTGAGTCAGCAGTTGTCCGACACTGCTGATCCGCCGAGTCCCAGGGCCGCATCCAGCGCTCCGAGGAGCCGGGGACCCACTCCCGGGCACCGCCTGGGACCCCTGGGGTGAATCCGCGTCCCGCGGTAGGGCTGCTCCGGCCCGAACCCGACAGCTAACCCGGTAGGCGGCCTAGGAGAGGGAGTCTGTTGTTGAAACGCAAGATGTCGGCCCTGGCCGGCCTGGTCATGGCGACCGTCGTCGCTCTGCCGGCGACCGCCCACGCCGATCCCGATCCGATCAAACAGCTGCGCACGATCCACGACCAGCTCGAGACGCTCGGCGAACAGGTCAACGGCCTGAAGGTACGGCTGAAACAGGCCCAGCGGGCCGCCAGTGTCGCCACCGACAACGCCACCCGCCAGCAGAAGGCCCTGGAGGTGGTCCAAAAGCGCGTCGGCACCCTCGCCTCGACCACCTACATGAACAGCGGCTCCGACGCCGCGATGAGCTTCGCCACCTCCCCCGACCCGCAGGTCTTCCTCGACCAGTCCGCGACGCTCAGTTACTTCGCGGCGCAGGACGGCACCCAGGCCCTCACGCTGATCGACGCCATGCAGGCGGCTCAGCGCTCCAAGAAGTCGGCCGACGGCCGCTCACAGCAGGTCAAGTCGCTCAAGACCGAGCTCGACTCCAAGGTCAAGAAGCTCAAGACCGACTACACGAAGCTGCGCGACAAGGTCGTCAAGAAGAACCCCGCCAACATCACCAAGATCCCGGCGATTCCGGGCGCGGGCAAGGCCGCCGACGCGCTGCGCGCGGCCCTGACCAAGCTCGGCGACCCGTACGTGTGGGGCGCCGACGGGCCCACCAGCTTCGACTGCTCCGGCCTGACCATGTGGGCCTACGCCCAGGTCGGGATCAACCTGCCGCACTTCACCGGCAGCCAGTGGAACGCCGGCACCCACGTCAGCAGGGCCGAACTCCAGCCCGGCGACCTGGTCTTCTTCTACAGCGACCTGCACCACGTCGGGATGTACATCGGCAACGGGATGATGGTCCACGCGCCGCAGACCGGGGACGTCGTACGGATCGTCCCGATGGGCGACCGCCCGCTCGCCGGCGGCGTGCGCCTGGCCTGACCGGTCGGCCTAGCTGGCCGACTCGCGGACGACCAACTCCGGGACCAGCATCACGTGCCGGTTGTCGGCGTCGGTCAGGGCGAGCTCGGTGGCGATCCTGCCGAGCTCGCGGCGGGGCTGGCGGACCGTGGTCAGCGGCACCACCGCCGTGGTGGCCAGGTCGATGTCGTCATAGCCGACGACCGCGACGTCCTGCGGTATCTTCACTCCGCTCCTGGTCAGCTCGTTGACGAGCCCGATCGCCAGCAGGTCGTTGGCACAGAGGATCCCGTTGGGCAGCGTCCGGTGCTCGAGCAGCCGACGCGCGGCCTGCTGGCCGGCGTTCGCCGTCATCTCGGTCTCGGCCAGGTGCAGCACGGTGTCGGGTGCGTAACCGGCACGCGCCAGCGACCGCAGCGCACCGCCCCGGCGCTGGCGCACCGACGGCGGCTCGGGTTCGACCGAGATGAACGCGACCCTGGTCCGGCCGAGCGAGATCAGATGCCGGATCGCGAGCGAACCGCCGGCCACGTGGTCGACGGTGACCGAGCAGGCGCCCGCGCCCGGGATGCGCCGGTCGATGAGGACGACGGGCAGGCCCCGGGTGCGCAGCCGGGCCACCCGGGCGGCGTCCAGCGCGACCGGGGTCATGATGATCCCGGACACGCCCTGTTCCTCGAGGAAGTCCAGGCATCGCCGTTCCTTCTCCGGCGAACCGTCGCTGGTGCACCAGATGGCGTCGAAGCCGCCCGCGTTGAGCGCGGCCTCCGCCCCGCGTGCGACGTCGGTGAAATAGGGGTTGGCGATGTCCTCGACGAGCACCCCGAGCGTGCGGCCGGTGCCCTGCCGCAGGGACCGTGCCGCCTCGTTTCGGACGAAGCCGAGTTCTTCGATGACGGCTCGAACTCGAGCTCTGGTCGCATCGGCCACCATATCTGGCCGGTTTAGGACATTCGAAACGGTCCCAACTGAGACGCCGGCACGCCTTGCAACCTCGCGAATACTCGCTCGCATCAACCCACTCCGCCCCGGGTCGGGATGTGTTCTCGCAGGTAGACGGCCTTCCATCGGAAAGCCTCCCCATGGATGGTCACTGTTCGGGTACACATGCGCACTCAAGGTGAGCTTCTGGCGCTTGACGGTCCGGATCCGGCCGCCTAGCGTTCCGGACGGTAGGGAGCTTGAAACGATTCACGCCAGTAGATCGAGAACCCGGGGAAGGAGAGATCACCACCGTGACCCGACCTCGTACGGATGTGATCACTTCTCCTCCACCTGGCGGGTATCGACAAGTGAATCGTCACTCAGCGTTCCCCGTCAGCGCCCATGAAATGACGCAACGGCCGACACCGGCCAGCAAAGCGTCAACAAGGTGAGCCCCGTGCCCATGGCAGCTACGGCTGCACTCCCCCCGACACGGACCTGGAGGACGGAGTGGAACAGGCCACACTCGCACGCCGCGTGTTCGACGACCCGCGGCTGAGTGAGGACGAACTGAAACTGCTCGCGCAGATAGCCAGTGGAGTGACCGCCGACGTGGCGGCCCTGGGCACGTCCGTGGTCGTCCACGAGGGCCTCGAGTACGACCTGGGCCTGCCGGAGTGGCCGCGGATCACCCTGTACGGCGCGGTGTCGCAGGCGCTCGGCGAGGAGATCACGCCGCACACGCCGCTCGCGCTGGTGCAGAAGCTGGCCGCGGCCCGGGAGGTCCACTTCGATCCCCGGTGGGGCCAGGGCAAGCTGGTCCAGGAGATCTTCGAGGAGCTGATCGAGCACACCCTGCTCCAGCCCACGTTCGTGCTGGACTACCCGGTGGAGACCTCGCCGCTGACCCGTCAGCACCGTGAGGAGCCGCTGCTGACCGAGAAGTGGGACCTGATCGGGTTCGGCACCGAGCTGGGCACGGCCTATTCCGAGCTGGTCGACCCGATCGAGCAGCGTCGCAGGCTCACCGAGCAGTCACTGCTGGCGGCCGGCGGGGACGTCGAGGCGATGCAGCTCGACGAGGACTTCCTGCGCGCGCTGGAGTACGCCATGCCGCCCACGGGTGGGATGGGTGCCGGAATCGACCGGATGATCATGGCCTTCACCGGCAAAAACATTCGTGAGACGATCCTGTTTCCGCTGGTCAAGCCGGGTTCCGCGT
>JBDSTJ010000636.1:0-7975 GCA_039928335.1 Streptosporangiaceae bacterium
CGGCGCGGCCGACGACATCAAGATCCTCGTGGTCGGCAACCCGGCCAACACCAACGCCCTGATCGCCCAGTCGCACGCCCCGGACGTACCGGCCGAGCGGTTCACCGCGATGACCCGCCTCGACCACAACCGGGCCAAGGCCCAGCTGGCCAAGAAGGCCGGCGTCACGGTCGAGGACATCACCAACCTGACCATCTGGGGCAACCACTCCGCCACCCAGTACCCCGACATCTTCAACGCCCAGATCAGCGGCAAGAACGCCGCCGAGGTCGTCAACGACCAGGCCTGGCTCGCCGACACCTTCATCCCGACCGTCGCCAAGCGCGGCGCGGCGATCATCGAGGCCCGCGGCGCGTCCTCGGCGGCGAGCGCGGCCTCCGCGGCGATCGACCACGTGCACACCTGGGTCAACGGCACCGCCGACGGCGACTGGACCTCGATGGCCGTCCACTCCGACGGCTCCTACGGGGTCCCGGCCGGGATCATCTCCTCCTTCCCCGTCACCACCAAGGACGGCAAGTGGGAGATCGTCCAGGGCCTGGACGTCAACGAGTTCTCGCGCGCCCGCATCGACGCCTCGGTCGCCGAGCTCGTCGAGGAGCGCGACGCGGTCAAGGACCTCGGCCTGATCTAGAGTCCCGGCAGGAGCCCCAGGCGAGCGCTGCCTGGGGCTCCTGCATCGTTGCCAGATACTCACGTTGCTCCCGCATCTTTTCGAGCGGCGACGGCTTCCCTGTCGTGAACGCTGCGTTCACGACCAGGTCATCCCAGAGGGAGACCAGCGTGCCCCGGGCGTCCAGGTGTTCATCACCGTCCTGGAGCTGGGGCCAGGCACCGCGTTCGCCACGGCCCGCGCGCGGCTGGTCAAGACGGTGAAGGCGTGGGTGCACTCGGGGTACGGCCCGCTGGTATCGGTGGGCCGGAACGGCCAGCGGCATCCGCCTGTCCAGCTGTGTACAGCAATCATTCGGCCATCGTTGATCTTACTTGGGACGTCGATCGTCTTCCTGGGGTGAAGGGGAGGTCGGGCGAGCCGAAAGCGAAGCCATGCGGTTCTGATTCGCGCGGACTACTTCCCGGTGTTTCCGCAGGTCAAGGACTATGATTCTCGCTTGCGGACAGCTAGATCAACTTACGAATTTTGAGATGTGGTCAATTCAATGCGTCGGCTCAACGCCATCGGTACGGTCACCGCAGGAGCAGCGTTGGTCGCCGTCCTGGCTCCCGCCCCGGCTCACGCCGCGCTCAACGCGCCCCAGGCGTTTCACTCCTCGCCGACCGCCGAGGAGCCCGCGATCGTCCACGCGGGCACTCCGGCCGCTACCGGGGCGCGGGCGGTCGTCCGCGCCCGCCGGGTCGAGGGGTCGGGTGCGGTTGCTGAACGGTCGGTGGGGAGGGCTGGGCAGGCGGACCTGGGAGTGCGGATCGCGGCGGGACCGTCGGGGCGGGTCCGGCTCGGGGGGCTGCTCGACTACACGATCAAGGTCGGGAACGCAGGGCCTGAGGTGGCCACGGGCGTCAGGGTCGTGGTCTCGCTGCCGGCCGGCCTGGCCGTGATCGGGACCACCCCCGGCGCCTGCGCGGAGCGGGGCTTGCGGATCGCCTGCGACTTCGCCGAGCTGGGCTCGGGGGCTTCGGCTGAGATCTCCATCGGCACTGTGGTGACGGGGGACGCCGCCGGGGATCTCCGGACCAGGGTGCGGGCGACCTCGGACACAGCCGACCCGACGACGGCCGACAACGAGGCCACGTCGACCGTCAGGGTGGAGCCCGGCACGGGCCTCGTGGTGAAACTGTCGGCGCCGGAGCGCGCCGAAGCGGGCGGGGTGTTCACGATGCGCGCCACGGTCATCAACCGGGGGCCGCTCAAAGCCACCAAGGTCCGGCTCGAGGTGGGCATCGAGCACTCGCGGTTCCGCACCCTCGGCGAGCGCTGCGCGCGCGAGCGGCGGACGCGGAGCCGGTGCGACCTGGGCGCTCTCGAGGTCGGCGCCACGACGACCCTCGCCTTCCAGGTCCAGATCGCCGACACGGCCACCGGAACCCTGGGGAATTTCGCAGCCACGGCCTCGGCCGACATGGGTGACACCCACCCGGCTGACAACGTCGCCAACGCCCTGGTCAAGGTCCGAACTTCCATGGTCGCCACCGGCGGCATGCTTCCGGTGAGCGGCTTTGACCCTGTCCCCACCGGCACGCTCGCAGTCCTGCTGCTGGCGGTCGGCGGCCTGCTCACAGCGGCGTCCCGGCCCCGCCGCGAACGACCGGGAATCCGCGAGTGATCGTCTCCGTTCCGTCGACCGCCGTCCACGGCCCCTCCACCGCCACGATCGTCCACCCGGTCGCCTGAAATAGACCGGACACGTGGCCGTGCACGCGGCGAGCGACTGGTGCGCGGGTGTCGGCGGTCAGGGGTCGGCCGCTTTCCGTGCGCTCCGGGGAGATGCCGAATGCGAGAGCGATTTCTCGGGACTTCGAGAGTCAATTGTTGGGGTGCGCTAGGGTTTGGGCTCTTGCGGGAAGGGCTGGAGGGATTGCTGTGGCCGGGGTTGCCGGGAAGATTGTCATTGCGGGTGGTCTGCTCGCGGGTACCGTCTCCTCGGGGATCAGTGCCTACGCGGCCGCCGCGCCGCACGTGTACCCGGCGGGGTCGGTGCCGGGACTCGACGTGAGCGTCTACCAGGGGGCCGGCGTCAACTGGCCCCAGGTGGCGGCCGGCGGGGCCAAGTTCGTGATCATCAGGGCGACCACCGGGCGGAACCCGAACGTGCCGGGGACCATGTACGTGGATCCCAACTTCGTCCTCAACCGGGACGGGTCCCGGGCGGCGGGGCTCCTGCAGGGGGCCTACCACTTCGCGGTTCCCGATCTTTCCACCGGCCGCGCCCAGGCGGAGTTCTTCGTCGCGAACGGCGGCGGCTGGACGCCCGACGGCAGGACCCTGCCGGGCGCGCTCGACATGGAGGCCGACAAGAGCTCCACCCGACCGACGATCAAGGGCCTGCGGAAGGACTGCTACAACCTCACCCAGCCGCAGATGGTGGCGTGGGTCCAGCAGTTCAGCGACCGGTACTTCCAGCTCACCGGCCGCAACCCGATCATCTACACCGGGCAGTCCTGGTGGAACACCTGCACCGGCGGCAGTGCGGTGTTCGCACCCAAGAACGCGCTCTGGGTGGCCAACTACCAGGAGCGGCCGACCACGCCGGCGATGCCTGCGGGCTTCTCGAAGTTCCTGATCTGGCAGCACTGGAACCATGACAAGCCCAAGAAGGTCCCGAGCCTGCTCTTCCCCGGCGACCAGACCGCCTTCATGGGCCGCTACCAGGACCTGGTCGCGTTCGCGGCGCGGCGGGACCGTCCGGTGGCGAACGCGGGGGTCAAGGCCTCCAGCGGCAAGCTCCGCAGGGGCAAGAAGGCGACCTTCACCTTCACGGTCGGCAACGGCGGCCCGGACGCCACCCCGATGGTCATGAAGACGAAGCTGTCGAAGTACCTGTTCTTCCGCAAGGAGTGGAACCGGTACTGCAGGAAGGACAAGAACTCGATCACCTGCTCGTGGCCCCGGGTGAAGCCCGGCCAGAAGGCGACCTACAAGCTTCAGGTCCAGGTCGGCAAGAGCGCCAAGGGCAAGCAGGGCATCACGTTCGCGGTCGCGACCGTCGGCACGCTCGACTGGGCGAGGAAGAACAACGTCGTGACCGTCGCGCACAAGGTCCTCAGATGAGCCCGAACGACCGCTGAGGCCGCCAGACCCCGTCCGGCCCGTGTTCGTACAGGGAGAAGCTGTCGGCCTGGAAGCTCGCGTGGAAGGCCGACAGTTCCTTGAACGCCCGGTCGAGCGTGGGTTCGTCGAGGTTGTGGGCGATCGTCACGTGCGGGTGGTAGGGAAAGAGGAGTTCGCGTTCGAGCGGGGCGCGGCGCAGCTTCTCCTGGAGCAGGCCGCACGGTGAGATGCCCTCGACGACCGTCACGAACACCACCGGCGACACCGGCCGGAACGTGCCGGTGCCGCGCAGCCTGATCCGGAAACCCTCGACGGTCGCGGCGACCTGGGTGAGGTGCTCGGTCACCGCGGGCAGGTCGCCGGCGTTGACGACGGTCGGCGGCACGAGGGTGATGTGGGTGGGGATTCTGAGGGCCAGCGGGTCGCCGAAGGACTCCCGTCGGCGCTGGAGTTCCGTGCCGTAGGGTTCGGGAATCGGGATTGCGACCCCGACCGTGCTAAGAGGTGCCACGCCTCAGGTATCCCACCCGATCACGCACGATATCCATGGTTGTGGCCGCTACTTCGGTGGCCCGGTCCGCGCCCCTGGCCAGAAGCCGGTCCAGTTCGGCGGGATCGGCCAGGAACTCCCGGGTCCGCTCCCGGATCGGGCCGAAGACCTCAAGGGTCAGTTCGGCGAGTTCCTTCTTGAGCTGGCCGTAGCCGGCACCGGTGAAGTGCTCCTCGAGCGCGGGGATCGGCTGCCCGCCGAGCGCCGACATGATCTTCAGCAGGTTGGAGACGCCGGGTTTGTTCTCCGGGTCGAACCTGATCTCGGAACCGGTGTCGGTCACCGCGCGCATGATCTTCTTGCGCAGCGGGCCGGGCTCCTCAAGCAGGTCGAGGATGCCGCCGGGTGAGGAGGAGGACTTGCTCATCTTGCGGTCCGGCTCCTGCAAGTCCGTGATCTTGCCGACGGCCTTGAGGATGAAGGGGTGGGGCTCGACGAAGGTGGCGCCGAACCGGTGGTTGAACCGGCCAGCGAGGGTCCGGGCGAGCTCCAGGTGCTGCCGCTGGTCCTCCCCGACCGGGACCTGGAAGTCCTGGGTGCCCAGCTCCGGGGTGTACAGCAGGATGTCGGCGGCCTGCAGGATCGGGTAGGTGAACAGTCCGACGCTCGCGGTCGACGTGCCCTGCTTGGCCGACTTGTCCTTGAACTGGGTCATCCGCGAGGCCTCGCCGAACCCGGTGATCGCCCCGAGGACCCACTGCAGTTCGGCGTGCTCGTAGACGTGGCTCTGGACGAACAGCGAACTGCGGTCGGGGTCGATGCCGGCGGCGAACAACTGGGCGGCCGAGGCCCGGGTCCGCTGCCGCAGCACCTCGGGGTCGTAGTCGATCGTGATCGAGTGCAGGTCGGCCAGGAAGTAGAAGGCCTCATGGCTGTCCTGCAGCGGCACCCACTGCCGGACCGCACCCAGGAAGTTGCCCAGATGGAAGGAGTCGGCGGTCGGCTGGATCCCCGAAAGGACCCTGGGGCGCGGTGGCATGGTCACCTTCCAATTCTCGCAGATTCCGGTTCATCCCGTACGACGTCGGCGACCGGCTCGGGGTTCGGGACCGGGATGACCCGGACCCGCGCGACCCGGCGGCCCTCCATCTCGGTGACGACCAGGCTGTGCTGGGCGAAGACCGTGGACTCCTGGACGGCGGGGATGCGGCCCAGGACGGCCATCAGGTACCCGCCGACGGTCTCATACGGTCCCTCGGGCAGTTCGATCCCGGTCTCCTCGGCGAAGTCCGAGGTGTGGATCAAGCCGTCGACCTCGAGGATCCCGCCGTGGAGCCGCCGCGACTGGTCATCGGCCACGTCGTACTCATCCCGGATGTCACCGATCAGCTCCTCGACCAGGTCCTCGAGGGTGACGATCCCGGCGGTCCCGCCGTACTCGTCGATCACGATCGCCAGGTGGTGCCCTTCGCGGCGCATCTCCGACAGCACCGGCAGTACCTTCCGGCCGGCCGGAAGGTACATGACCTGCCGGACGACCGACGCGACGGGCGCCGCCAGGTCGGGCACGCCGGGGCTCAGCAGGTCCCGGATGTGGACGAAGCCGATCACCTCGTCGTGGGTGTCCCTGAAGACGGGGAACCGGGAGTGCGGGCTGGCCGCGGCCTGCCCGGCGGCGAGCGCCAGCGGCAGGTCCGCGTCGAGGAACTCGACCTCGGTCCGGGGGATCAGCACCTCCCTGAGCTGCCGTTCCCCGGCCGCGAACACGTCGTCGATCAGCTCGCGCTCGTCGGCGGTGATCTCATCGTGCGCGGCGACCAGGTCGCGGACCTCCTGGGCGCTGAACCGCTCGGGACCGGTCACCCGGTCGGCGAGCCGGGCCAGGATCCACCCGCAGGCCAGCGCGAAGAGCATGGCGACGATCAGAAGGAGCTCGGTCATCGGCGGACCGGTCTGTGACTAGGCTTCATGTCCAGATGTGGTGAGAGGTCGAGGCGGGAACAGCCGGGAGACAGTCAATCTACTGGTTCCCCACGAGGGAGGGTTCAGAACGTGAAGCTGCTGGTCACAGGCGGGGCCGGATATATCGGCAGCGTGGTCTCCGCACTGCTGCTCGAAGCGGGCCACGAGGTGGTCGTTCTCGACGACCTGTCCACCGGGCACGCCGACGCGGTGCCGACGGGTGCCCGGTTCGTCCTGGGGACGCTGCGCGAGGACTCCCTCCGGGTGCTCGGCGAGGGCGGGTTCGACGCGGTGCTGCACTTCGCGGCCAAGTCGCTGGTGGGGGAGTCGGTCGCGAAGCCGGGACTGTACTGGTCCAAGAACCTGGGCGAGTCGCTGGCGCTGTTCGACGCGATGTTGCGTACCGGTGTTTCCCGCGTGGTCTTCTCCTCGACGGCCGCGACCTACGGGGAACCCGAGTCGACGCCGATCGAGGAGACCGACCCGACCCGGCCGACGAACCCCTACGGGGCGTCCAAGCTCGCGATCGACGGGGTCCTGACGGAGTACGCGCGGCTGCACGGACTCGGTGCGGTGTCGCTGCGCTACTTCAACGTCGCCGGCTCCCACGGGCGGTTCGGGGAACGGCACGCCGTCGAGACCCACCTGATCCCCAACGTGCTGATGGTCCCGCTGGGCACCCGCGCCGAAATCAAGGTCTTCGGCACCGACTACCCCACCGGGGACGGCAGTTGCGTCCGCGACTACGTGCACGTGGTGGACCTCGGCCGGGCGCATCTGCTGGCGCTGGCGGCCTGCGCGCCGGCCGAGCACAAGATCTTCAACCTGGGCAGCGGCAGCGGCTACTCGGTCCAGCAGGTCATCGAGGTCTGCCGGGAGGTCACCGGGCACGCCATCCCGGCGTTGCCGGTGCCGCGCCGGGGCGGCGATCCGGCCGTGCTGGTCGCCTCCTCGCAGAAGATCCAGGCCGAGCTCGGCTGGAAGGTCGAGCGGGACCTGCACACGATGGTCGCCGACGCGTGGGGATTCCTGCGGCAATGAACTCCGGCAGCTGGCACGCCCCCGGCAGGGTCAACCTGATCGGCGAGCACACCGACTACAACGACGGGCTGGTGCTGCCGTTCGCGCTGCCGCAGGGCATCACCATCGACGCCACCCGGCGCGACGACGACGTGCTGGAGCTGAGGTCGGGGCACCAGACCGAGCTGGTCCGGCTGGACACCCTCGCACCGGGCACCGTGACCGGCTGGGCGGCCTATGTCGCCGGGGTCGCGGGCTGCCTGCGGTCGGCCGGGCACCGGGTCGGCGGTGCGTCGCTGCGGATCACCTCGGACCTGCCGCAGGGCGCGGGCCTGTCCTCCTCCGCGGCGCTGGAGTGCGCCACCGCGATCGCGCTGACCGACCTGTACGACGTGGAGCTGGACCGGCTGGAGCTGGCCAGGATCGCCCAGCGGGCCGAGAACGTCTACGCGGGGGTGCCGTGCGGCATCCTCGACCAGTCGGCGGCGATGCTCTGCACCGAGGGACACGTGCTGCTGCTCGACTGCCGGACCGGCCTGTCGTCACAGGTTCCGCTGGAGCTCGGCGACCACCGGATCCTGGTCGTCGACACGGGGTCGCCGCACACCCTCGGTGAGGGCGAGTACGCCCGCCGCAGGGACGCCTGCGAGCGGGCCGCGGTGATCCTGGGCGTGCCCTCACTGCGGGACGTCAAGGACCTGGGCGCGGCCCTGGCCCGGCTCGACGAACGGGAGCTGCGGATGCGCGTGCAGCACGTCGTCACCGAGAACCACCGG
>JBDSTJ010000637.1:0-6088 GCA_039928335.1 Streptosporangiaceae bacterium
TGGCGTTGAGCTTCATGGTGCACGACCCCAACGGGATCATCGACCGGTCGAGGGCGATGTCCTTGTCCTGGAGCCGGCGCAGGTAGCGCAGCATCGAGGTCTCGGACCGGTGGGAGTGGAAGACCGGATGGGTCAGGAACACGCTCTCCCGGCGCAGGTGCGCCGGGATCGCCTCGGCGGGCTCGGCAACCGCGACCGCCCGGCGGAACGACCGCGGGTCGACGGCCTCGGCCAGACTGAGCAGGTGTTCCTCGGTGGTGGTCTCGTCGAAGGACACCGAGACGGTCTGCTCGTCGACGACCCGGATGTTGAAGCCCGCCTGGGCCGTACTGTCCCGCACGCTCTGGGCCGAGGACGGTACCCGGACCGTGACGGTGTCGAAGAAGTGCTCGTGCACGATCTCGAGTCCGTCGACGGCCAGTTCCCGGATCGTGCCGGCGAAGGCGGTGGCCCGGTCGTGCACCCGGCGGGCGATCTCGGTCAGCCCGTCGGGGCCGTGGTAGACGGCGTACATGCCGGCCATCACGGCCAGGAGCACCTGGGCGGTGCAGATGTTGCTGGTGGCCTTCTCCCGGCGGATGTGCTGCTCGCGGGTCTGCAGCGCCAGCCGGTAGGCGGGGTGGCCGTCGGCGTCGACCGACACTCCCACGAGCCGGCCGGGAAGCTGCCGCTGCAGGTCCTCCCCCACTGCCAGGTAGCCGGCGTGCGGCCCGCCGAACCCGAACGGCACACCGAACCGCTGGGCGGAGCCGACGGCGATGTCGGCGCCCAGCTCACCGGGCGGCGTCAGCACGGTCAGCGCGAGCAGGTCCGCGGCGGCCACGAACGTGGCCCCTCGCCGGTGCGCCGCCTCGATCAGCGGCTGCAGGTCCCGGATCTTGCCGGACGCCCCCGGGTACTGGGCCAGAACGCCGAAGAACTCGCCCTCGGGCAGCCCCGCGTCCAGGTCCGCCACGATGATCTCGACGCCCAGCGGGAGCGCGCGGGCCTTGACGACCTCGATGGTCTGCGGGAGCGCGTCGGCGTCGATCACGAACGTGCCGGGCACGGTGAGCCGGGACGCCCGGTGCGCCAGGGCCAGCGCCTCCGCGGCCGCGGTGCCCTCGTCCAGCATCGAGGCGTTGGCGACCGCGAGGCCGGTGAGGTCGGACACGACCGTCTGGTAGTTCAGCAGCGCCTCGAGCCGCCCCTGGGAGATCTCCGGCTGGTAGGGCGTGTAGGCGGTGTACCAGCCCGGGTTCTCCATGACGTTCCGCAGGATCACCCCAGGAGTGATCGTCCCGTAGTAGCCCAGGCCGATCAGGGAGGTCCGCACCGCGTTGCCTGCGGCCAGCTCACGCAGCCGGGCCAGGGCGGCGGGCTCACTGAGCGCCGCGGGCAGGTCCAGCGGGCGGTCGGTGCGGATGGTGGCGGGGACGGCTGCGGCGATCAGCCCGTCGAGGTCGGAGAAGCCGACGGCCGACAGCATACGGGCCTCGTCGTCGATGGACGGCCCGATGTGGCGATCGGAGAAAGCGGTCATGGCGGGGCCTCCTGGGACGGCGATCAAGGGGTCTCGGGGGCAGGGCTGCGCCCGGTCTCCCCCTCTGTCGTCGGAACCTGAGAGTTTCGCCCCCGGGACCGTACCCAGGGGTTTTCACCGTCGGTGGGGCTGATGAGCCCGCTTTCCAGAGGTGCCTCGTCCGCACGGTCCTTTTGCCTGAGAGGTTCCGGGGAGGTTGCTCCTTCGGCGCTCCGCGCCGGCTTGCGCGAAGTCTCTCCCGCACGGGGTCGACAGCGATCCACAGTCTACCCGCACCGAAGATCTCCGCACTCGGCCGGACCCGGCGGTGAAAGATCTACCGAATGCGGGTATTGGTGGACACCCGACGGCGCACATGACCAGCCATGATCACCGGTCAAGGTCCCGGTGGCTACGATGGTGTCACCTCACCAGCGGAGGCGGGACCAGCGGAACCGAGAGGGCGGTGAGGATGGCGACGAGGGTGCAGCGCGAAGCCCTGGAACCGCTCCGGGGGACGGCGGAGGACGTGGAGGTCGACGAACCGCCCAGGCCCAGCCGGATCCGCAGCCAGTCCAACGCGATCCGGGCGCTGGCCTGCCTGGCCGGGCTCGGCGTGGTCCTGCTGCTGCCCAGCATCGCCACCCAGACCACCAGCGGGCTCCAGACCGACATCAAGCACGGCACCACCCAGGCCCCGCACATCCTGCTGACGCTGGCCACACTCGGTCTCAACTTCGGCGTGCTGGCCGTGCCGGTCATCTTCGCCGTCGACCGGGTGATCCGCCGGGACGGACTCCGGGTCGCGGTCGGCCTGCTCGCCGCGGTGTTAGCCCTCGGGGTGACTCTGGCCCTCGACTCGTGGGTCTCCGCGTCGGACCCGACCAGGCTGATCATCGCGCTCGGCTGGGCTCAGGACGGCGACAATCCGCTGCACACCGCCGACCTGACCCCGGTGATCGCCTATGTGACGGCCGTGCGGCTCGGCGGCCGGCCGCGCTGGCAGCTCGTCACCTGGACCGTGATCGCGCTGGCCGCCTTCGCCTCGCTCGTCGCCGGCGACACGACCGCCCTCGGCCTGGCCGCCACCTACCTGATCGGCCGCGTGATCGGTTATCTGACCCTGTACGGGGTCGGCACGCCCAACCCGCGCCCGTCGGGCGCGGCGATCGTGGCGGCCCTGCGGCGCCTGGGCCTACGGCCGGTGCGGGCCCGGCACCTGACCGGCCTGAGTGAGGAGAACCGGCGCTACGAAGTGGTCCTCGAGGCCCCGGGCGCCACCCTGGCGGTGACCGTCCTCGACCGCGACCAGCAGACCTCCGGCCTGCTCTACCGGATCTGGCGCGGGCTGCGGCTGCGCGCCAACACCCCCCGCCGGGCGCTGAGATCGCTGCGGCGCTCGCTGGAGCAGGAGTCGCTGATGGCCTACGCCGCCACCGCGGCCATGGTTCGCACGCCCCGGCTCGTCGCCACCTCCGAGGTCGGCACGGAGGCGGCTCTCCTGGCCTACGAGCACGTCGGCGGCACGACCCTGGACCAGCTTCCCGACGAGGACATCACCGACGAACTGCTGGTGGCGATCTGGCAGCAGCTACGGCTCCTGCAGGACGCCCGGATGGCCCACCGCAGCCTCGACGGCAGCAGCATCCTGATCTCCACCGGCGGCGCAGAGCCCTACCTGGTCGAACTGAGCCGGGGCGAGACCGCCGTCGGTGACCTGGTGCTCCGCCTCGACCAGGCCCAGCTGCTGACGACCCTGGCCCTGCGGGTCGGCCCCAGCCGCTCGGTCGGCACCGCCGCGACCGTCCTGGGGCCCGACGCGCTGGCAGCCACCGTGCCGCTGCTACAGAAGGTCGCCCTCTCCCGCTCCACCCGCGCCGACCTCAAGCAGCAGAAGGACCTGCTGGGGTCCCTGCGCGAGGAGATCCTGCGGTTCTGGCCCGAGATCGAGGTCGAACCCGTCCGGTTGGAGCGGATGCGGCCCCGCACCGTGGTCAGCATCATCGCCGGGGCGTTCGGGGCCTACTTCCTGCTGTCCCAGCTCAGCACCGTCAACCTGACCGACCTCGTCGCCCAGTCCGACTGGCGCTGGGCGGCCCTGGGCCTGGTCGCGGCCGCGGTGTCCTACGTGGCCGCCGCGATGATGCTCATCGGGTTCGTGCCCGAGCGGCTGTCGCTGTGGCTGACCGTGCTCGTCCAACTGGCCGCCTCGTTCGTGAAGCTGATGGCCCCGGCCGCGGTGACCGGCGTCGCGGTCAACACCCGGTTCCTGCAGCGCTCGGGCGTGCGGCCGGGGCCCGCGGTCGCCAGTGTGGGAGCCTCCCAGCTCAGCGGGCTCATCGTGCACATCCTGATGCTGATCGTGTTCGGTTACCTGACCGGTTCCCGCAGCACCGCCACCGAGTTCGCGCCGTCCCAGACCGTGATCATCGCGCTGCTCATCGTCGCGGCCCTGGCCGGGCTCGCCCTGACGATCGGACCGGTCCGCCGGCTCATCGCCGGTCGGCTCAGGTCCATGTTCTCCGGGGTCATCCCGAGGTTGCTGGACGTCCTGCAGGACCCCAAGAAGATCGCCACCGGAGTCGGCGGGATGCTGCTGCTGACCGCGGCCTTCGTCATCTGCCTGGACGCCTCGATCCGGGCCTTCGGCGGTTCCCTGGAATGGTCGGCCGTCGCGGTCGTCTTCCTCACCGGCAACGCTCTGGGCTCCGCGGCCCCGACCCCCGGCGGCCTCGGCGCCGTCGAAGGCGCTCTCACCCTGGGCCTGACGCTCTCGGGGCTGCCGGTGGAGACCGCGACCTCCGCGGTCCTGCTCTACCGGCTGCTGACCTTCTGGCTGCCCGTGCTCCCGGGCTGGGCTGCCTTCGCCTACCTGCAGCGCAAGGAACTGCTCTGACCGGTGCCACCCGTAGAGCCGGGACGACCTAAGCCGGTTTGCGGGATTTGCGCCGCGAGGCCAGCTCGTCCGAGGGGTGCGGTTCGCGGGGGTCGGCCTCGGCGCGTTCCCCGGGCAGCGCGGCGAGGCTGCCCTCGACCTCGAGCCAGACCCGGCCCAGCGCGATCCCGAACACGCCCTGGCCGCCCTGGAGCAGATCCACGACCTCGTCCGGCGAGGTGCACTCATAGACGCTGACGCCGTCGCTCATCAGGGTGATCTGGGCCAGGTGCGCCACGCCCCGGTCCCGCAGGTAGGTCACCGCGGTCCGGATCTGCTGGAGCGAGACCCCGGTGTCCAGGAGCCGTTTGACGACCTTGAGGACCAGGACGTCCCGGAACCCGTACAGGCGCTGGCTGCCCGAACCATGGGCCGACCGCACGCTGGGCTCGACCAGGCCGGTGCGCGCCCAGTAGTCGAGCTGGCGGTAGGTGATGCCAGCCGCGGCGCAGGCCGTGGGGCCCCGGTAGCCGATCAGATCGGAGGGAACCGGCACGACGCTGTCGAACAGCAGCCCCTGTTCCCCGGCGCGCTGGGTGGCGAGTTCGCGCTCGTGGTTCACCCTGTCCTCGCCCGAATGGTCTCCCTCGCTGCTCACCGCCACGCGGACCTCCGGCTTCCATCAGCCCGCAGCGTTCCGTCAAGGGGGTTTGGCGGAATTACACCACGGGTGTTCCACCAGCACGGTAGGTGCCGGTCAGGGCAGGGTCAACGTTCGCCCTCGGCGCGTCGCAGTCCGGATCAAACGGCGTCATGTGCGCAAACGGCTCACCTTGGTTCCGACAGGATCCCTACCCAGTGCGGCAGGGGGCGGAAACGAACGGCGATTACGCCGTCAGCGTCACAAATCCACAGGTCAGAGCGGGGCCGACGGGATCAGCCGCCACGATCGAAGTCGTCGGGCGAAATCTGGTCCAGGAATTCACGGAACTTCTCGACCTCGTCCTCCTGCTCGTCGGGAATCGCCACGCCGGCCTCGTCGAGCACCTCGTCGCTGGCGAAGATCGCCGCGCCGGTGCGCAGGGCCAGGGCGATGGAGTCCGACGGCCGGGCACTGACCTCGACTCCGTTGGCGAACACCAGGTCGGCGAAGAAGATCCCTTCGCGGAGCGCGGTGATGTTCACGGTCTTCAGCTGAACCCCGAGCGCATCGATGACGTCCCGAAAGAGGTCATGGGTCAGCGGCCTGGCAGGGAGCATGCCCTGCTGGGCGAAGGCGATCGCGGTGGCCTCCACCGCGCCGATCCAGATCGGCAGATAACGATCGCCGCCGGTCTCCTTCAACAGGACGATCGGCTGGTTGGAGGGCATCTCGACCCGTACGCCGACGACCTCCATTGGCTTCACAATGGCTCCCTGATCCCACGATCTCCGGCAACTGTCCGACTTAGCCAACGTACACCGCAGGCCACGCTACCGGCCGAGGCTGTCGCGCAGACCCGCGCAGACCAGTGCGGTGTGGAGTTTCAGGGCCAGTGCCGAGATCTCGTGCGCGGTCTCGCCGGCGTGCTCGTGCGCGCCTGGCCCGCGCCGCCGCAGCAGCGGGGCGATCATCTGCTCGATCAGGTCGACCTCGCGCTCGGCCGCGGCTTTGATCACCCGCAGGTGCCGGGCCTCGAAGCCGAAACCGCCGAGTTCCGAGGCGGCCCGGC
>JBDSTJ010000638.1:0-9053 GCA_039928335.1 Streptosporangiaceae bacterium
CTCCATGGACCTGGTCGGCCAGCGCGTCGCCGTCCAGCTGTACGGGGAGCCGCTGCCGGACTTCACCGACACCCTGCGCAAGGCCGGTGCCGAGGTCATCGAGGTGCCGGTCTACCGCTGGTCGCGCACCGACGACTCGACGCCGCTGCGGCGCCTGGTCGGCCAGGCCGTCGCCGGCACCATCGACGCCATCACCTTCACCAGTGCCCCGGCGGTGACCGCGACCCTCGCGGTCGCCGTCGAGGACGGGCTCGACGACGCCTTCCTGGCGGCCCTGCGCACCCACGTGGTGGCGGCGTGCGTCGGCCCGGTCACCGCGTTCCCGCTGGACGAGCGGGGGGTCCCGACCGTACAGCCGGAACGGGCCAGGATCGGTGCGCTCGTCAGGGCGCTCGTGCGGGATCTTCCCCAGCGCCGGGCCCGGCGTCTGCAGGTCCGCGGGCACGCCCTGGAGCTCCGCGGCCACGCGGTGGTACTGGACGGTCAGCTCCGGCCGATCGCGCCGGCCCCGATGGCCATCCTGCGCGCCCTGGCCCGGCGGCCCGGCCATGTGGTGTCCCGCGCCGAACTCTGCGGGGTCCTGCCCAGCCGGGTCGTGGCCGCGGGGTCGGCCTGGGTCAGGGAAGGCCGTCCGCAGGCCGACGAGCACGCGGTGGAAATGGCCGTGGCCCGGCTCCGCCGAGGCCTGGGCGGTCCGGGGATCGTCGAGACGGTCGTCAAGCGCGGTTACCGCCTGGCCTGCGATCCGACCCGGGAACCCGGGCTGTGACCACGCTGCTCGGCGTCGCACACGGAACGCGAGACCCGGCGGGCATCCTTACCGTGCAGGCCCTCCTCGACCAGGTACGGGACCTGCGTCCCTGGCTGGAGGTCGAGGAGGCCTACGCGGAGATCGCCGCTCCGTCGATCGCGGCGGCGGTGCCGCCCGGCGCTGCGGTCGTCGCGGTGCCGCTCCTGCTCGGCCGCGGTTACCACGCCGAGGTCGACATTCCCCGGCAGCTGGCGGCGACCGGCGCAGACGCGGTCGTGTCCCACCCGCTGGGACCGCACTCCCTGCTGGGCGCGGCACTGGTGGACCGGCTCGGCGCGGGCCGCGACTGCGACGCGGTGGTGCTCGGCGCCGCCGGTTCGACCAGCCCGGCCGGGATCGCCGACGCGAGGGTCGCGGCACGGCTGCTGTCGCGGCGGCTTTTGCGCCCGGTGACCTATGGTTTCGTCGGCGGTCCCGCACCCCAGCTCGGCGAGGTCGTCGGCCGGCTCAGGGAACAGGGAGCCAGGAACATCGCAGTCGCCTCCTACCTGCTGGCCCCGGGGTTCTTCCACCGGCGGCTGCAGCAGGCCGGCGCGGACTTCGTGAGCCCACCGCTCGGCGCGCACGACGCGATCGCCCGGCTGGTGCTGCGCCGCTACGACGAGGCCGTGGCGGTGGCCCGGGTGGCGGCGGCGGGCTGAGTGCCTGTTCCTAATCCCAACCATGATCGGTGATCTTCTCGGGGTGGGGTGATGTGGCCGGTTGGGGGATGGTGACCATTGGGATGGTCGCTGTCGTCTTGGCTTGTGGAGGCGGTCAGGGAGCGGCGGTGTCCGACGTGCGGCGGTCTTGTGGCGGAGCTGGCGCGGCGGGATGCGGTGTTTTGTTCTGATGTGTGCCGGGGTCGGTTCTGGCGTTGGAGGCGGCGGAGCAGCTCTCGGGTGGCGTTGATGGTGGATGAGTCCGCGCCGCGGGCGTGCTGTCCGGTGTGTGGGAAGTCCTGGTTGGTCGGTGTGCAGAAGGTGGCGAGCGCGGTGTGCTGCTCGGGGAGGTGCCGGACTCAGGCGTGGCGTGATCGGGGTAGCCGTTCGTTACGGCGTCACGTGACGGCGGGCCACCTCTGGTTGATCGTGATGTGGGTGAGCCCGACTTCGGGTTTCGGGACCTCGGCGTAGCTGCCGCCGAGTTCGTCAGGGACGTGATCGGGCGCGATGAGCAGGACGGCCTGGTCCATGTTCTTCACGCTGGCCCGTGCGCAGGTCCGAGGCCCAGGTCTCTGGCAGGTCGGGCGTGTTAGGCCTCTTCGAGGTAGTCCTTGAGGGTGGGGAGGCCGGCGGGCGGGGTCTGCCCGACTATGAGGGTGAGTTCGGAGACCCAGCGGGTGAGGCCGTTCTGCCAGGAGGTGAACAGGATGATGCCCTCGGGGTCGTCCTCGTCGGGGAGCAGGGCGTAGCCGTCGGCGCCGTGGACCTGGGCGCGCAGGATTTTGGGGCGTTGTCCGTCGTAGATGAAGGTCATGGAGGCCATGATGGCGGCGGGGTCGGTCATTTCGGCGTATGCGGCGGCTTGGGCGGTGAGGTAGGTGTCGATGGCTTCTTGCCGGTAGCCGTAGAAGCGGCCGCGGACGGTGTCGAGGTGGATCAGGTCGGACAGGGTCCACTGGTCGATGAGGGTGTCGGGGATGTCGGGAGCGGGGTCGCCCCATTCGACGGTGTGGGCGGCTTCGGGGTGGGGGCTCCAAGCGATCCGCAGGCCGGGGAAGCCGTCGCGGCCGGACAGGGCGGCGAAGATGGTGAGGGCGTGGCGGGGGTCGGCGGCGCTGAGGTAGCTGCCGCGGCGGCGGCCGCCGACGGGCACGGCGGTGGCTCCGTCGATGATGACGGCGTCGTCCAGGAGCTCGGGCTCGGCCAGGCGTTCGGCGTACTCGGCGAAGTCCGGAGGGACGTCGGTGACGGTGTGGGAGGGTGCGGAGTCGGCCACACTGTGGTTGTTCCCGGCCTCACCGGCCGCCTATCCGATCTTGTCGGAGGTGAGCCGTTCGGGTTCACCGTCACGGGTGACGGTGCCGCGAACGGCTGATTGGCGTCACGGATATAGCTCTCTCACCAGGTCTATGTGACTTCTCGCTATCGGGAGCACACTTCCGGCTATGGTTCCCGGGCGTGGGGCCCGGGGTGTCGCCGGTGAGGAGGGCGAGAGCAGTGAGCATCGAGACGGCGCAGCAGGTGACGGTCGGCAGGGTGACGGGCGACCGGTATGAGGCGATCGTCGCCCGGGCGCGTGAGCTGGTGGAGTCGATGACCCGCTCGCAGTTCGGGATCGGCGACCTGGCCCTGGAGATCGAGCCGATGAACGTCCATGGTGTCGGCGAGGACCTCGGGGTGGAGGCGAGCATCCGCCTGTTCGCCGAGGACATCGGCCTGGCCTTCAGCACGGTCAACGCCTACCGGTGGACGGCGTCGCGGTGGCCGGCCCACGCCCGGCAGGCCGGGGTGTCGTTCACCGTCCACCGGGTCCTGGCCTCGATCGCCGACGAACAGGAGCGGTGGGCCCGGATCAAGCGCCCGCCCAAACACGAGCGGACCGGGGCGTTCCGGTGGACCGAGGACGGGGCCCGCCGCGAGGTCGGCTACAAGGTCGACACGCCGCTGTCGGTACCGGAGAAGGTCCGCGCGATCCATGATCTGACGGCTGATGAGCAGGTCGCGACGAAGGTCGCCACCGATCTGCTGCACCGCCCGGACATCGCGTTCAAGGCCATGGCCGACCCGACGGCCCGGCAGATGGTGAACCGGGCGCAGGTCGACCACGCGGTCCAGACGATCGAACGGCAGCAGGCCGACCTGGCCGCCGACCAGCAACGCCCGGAGCTGCCGGTGCCGGTGCCGCGGTTCGAGCGGTGCATGGAGTTCATCGACCTGGTGGGCGCGTGCGCGCTGTTCACCTCCAGCGTCGGCCGGGTGATGCCGACGCTGCGCGGCCACACCTTCACCTCGGATGAGCGGGACGCGATCCGCGCGAATCTGGGCAGGGTGCGGGCGACGGCCGACTGGATCGACCACGCGGTCGACACCGGCAACATGAGCCTCGACGACGGCCTGGCCGCGCTGCTCGGCGACCAGTAGACGGGGCGGTGTCATGCCCCGACCGCGCCGGGGAGCTCTCCCGGACAACGTCGTCGGCGAGCAGGTCCGGCTCGCCCTCACCGAGGCCCGCGGTGTGGGGCTGTCGGTCGCCAAGCTGGTGATGGCCACCGAGCTGTCGCCCTACCAGGTCGGGCGCGGGTTGCGGTGGTACAAGGAGGTCGGCGCCCAGATCTACACCGCGCCGATCACCCGCGACCGCGACGGGTTCCACCTGCCCTCCGACGTCACGGACCTGCTCGTCTACGAGAGGTCGGAGTGCCGGGTCGTCGCGACCCGGCTGGAGCGGCTGGTGTCGGGCACGTTCGTCCCGCACGCGGCCCTGTTCCCGACCGACCAGGCCGTCACGGTGGTGCTGCCGCAGTTGCAGGGCATCGCCGCGCAGCTGCACTCCTTCGCCACCGGGCCGTAAGGGGAGAACGAGCCGTGGCCCGCCGTCGCAGGTACCCCTCCGACACCAGCATCGCCGAATGGGCGCTGCTGGACGCCGCGGTCATCCCCAGCGCGCTCAACACCGGCTCGCTGCCGACACCAGCATCGCCGAATGGGCGCTGCTGGACGCCCTGCTGCCGCCCCCAGCGTGCACGACGGCTGGGGGCGGCCGGCCGGAGAAGCACCCGCGCCGCGACATCGTCGACGCGATCCGGTACGTCGTCGACAACGGGATCAAGTGGCGTGCCCTGCCCCGGGACTACCCGCCCTGGTCGACGGTGTTCAAGTGGTTCGCCAAGTGGGCGAAGACCGGTGTGGTCGTGATGATCCGCGACTAGCTGCGCCGCCAGATCCGGATCCGGATGGGCAAATGCGCCCACCCCGTGGTCGGGATCGTCGACTCCCAGACCGTCAAAGCGGCCGAGACCGTCGCGAAGTCCGAACGTGGGTTCGATTCAGGCAAGAAGATCAACGGGAGGAAGCGGCACCTCGTGGTCGACTCACGCGGACTCATGATCATGGTGATGGTCACACCGGCCGACGAGCAGGACCGCAGCGCCGCCCGCGACCTGTTCGCCCGGCTCATCCTGACCAACCCCCAGATCGTCCTGCTGTGGGGCGACTCGGCCTACAGCGGCGAGCTGGTCGCCTGGTCCCGCCGCTTCCTGCACATCACCCTCAAGGTCGTGGCCCGCCCTCCCGGGCAGAAGGCTTCGTCGTCCTGCCCCGCAGGTGGGTGGTGGAACGGAGCATCTCCTGGGTGATGCGGGCCCGCCGGAACGTAAGGGACTACGAACGGTTGCGGCAGCACTCCGAAGCCATGATCAGCTGGTCGGCGATCAACGTGATGACCCGCCGCCTCACCCGAGCCACCAACAGGCGACCAGCCCATCCACTCTGACGCCACGCCTTCCCGCGGCAGGCCGGACGCCCCGGCGGTCGGGTAGAGGTTGTGCACCTGCCCCGGCCCGGCCCCCGCCGCGGTCGCCGCCCTGTTCCTGGTCGTCCATCTCGAACTGGACGACACCGAGGCATGGCGGCTGGTCGCCGATTTCGAGCAGGCCGAACGGGAACGGGCTTGGGCGTTGGCTGCGGCGAAGGTCGAGGGCGCGTCGATCAGGAAGATCGCCACAGCGGCGGGGCTGTCGTCATCGCGGGGTCCACCAAGCCGTCTCCGATGCCGATATCGATGCTGCCGATGTCCGGGGCCGCGCGGGACAGGTGTGTGCGCATCGATGCGCCTGGCGCGGGGCTTACCGGACGGCTTTATCCCTTCTTTGTGATTTGAACCAAAAATGAGGCATCCCCCGGCATGTGGTCTTTCAAAATGACAATCCTATCCCCGTTGCTCGAATCTTTAGCGAGTAGGACGTCTTCGTACTCATCCACAAGATCTGGTACATCCTTGGAGGAGGGGCGCTCCCAGCCCTCTTTGGAGAGGTCGAGGACCGCCTGCGGAACTTTGGTACCCGGCGTTAGAGAAACTCGCAGGTATGCATCATCTCCACCATCGGAGCATTGATCGATTACTTCGGCCGTAGCCACGGAGCCTTCTCCGAGATTTGGAATAACGGCATCTTTTAGTTCGCTGGCGACCTCCGCAGCCCGCTTAGAGCAACCCGGGCCCACGTCCGATAGAACGCCGCATGCTGAAGCGAGCAGAACAAACGAGGCAGTTACTGCGGAAAGCAGAGAAATTTCGAACTTGGTTCCCAAGTTGCTGGCCATGGTCAGATTCTTCCCAGAGCTAAGACGATTGGAGATCTTCGGCGGGGCTGCGAGTGGCTGTCCTCGCGCAGAAAGACAGCCACTCGCATTCTTGATCTATCTACCTACCGGGCAGGTTGCCGATGGCTACCAAAGGTAGTGTTTACGGTAATACTCCTTACCGATGTCTCTGAGGATTTCGAAGACTTTGTTCGTTCCTCCCTGCTGGTTGGCCCAGTTGAGGACCCAAACTCCCTGGTTGGAACTCGCGGATTTCCGGGCCCTGGCGTTGTTATGCTGGTCCACTGCGGTATCCGATCCCTCTTCGAATACTTCGTGCATCCCGCCGAGCCGGATGGCTGCCTTCTTGCCCAGGTAATATGTCAGGGCACCCTGCCACATGAAGTGGCGGACGGCATTGCGCATACCGCTGGATCCCTTCGTTCGCTGGGCGTAGAGGGCGGCCATTACGGTGAGCTGGGCTGCTCGAGCGCATCTCTTGAATCCCAAGGAAAAGCATGCGCCGGCTTCCATGAAGTGCCGCAGGACCTTCTTGTAGCTGATTCGTCCGTCGAGATCGACGCAGTTGATGGGATCGGCGGAGCAGTAGTCGTATGCGTTGGAGTTGCCTCCCGGAACGGGGTCCGTTGAGAGGAATCGTCCAGTCGTCGGGTTGTAGAGGCGCACGCCCATGAGGACGATTCCTGCGAGGGCGTCGCTGCTGCGGAGTTTTTCGCCAAGCCAACCGTAGCGGCTGGGGTTGGTGGTGTTCTGGGTTCTGGGGATGCCGTATTCGGTTTGCTCGAAGTAGGCGCCGATTCCCGTCAGACCGGTGACGAGGTCCGCAGTGGCGACAACATCGCCGTGCAGGTTGGTGAACTGCAGGCTCGTGGTGCCGTCGCTCTTCTGGATGGCTGACAGACCGCCGCTGTTGATATTGCGGGTCCAGCTTCCGTCGGCTTCGCTGATCCAGGCGGGGCTGTCTCCGCTGTCGGTGTAGTGGTTGGTGAGTGTGCCTTCGGGTTTGGTCATCTGGCTGATGCGACCGGCGGGGTCGAGCTCGAAGGTGCGGGTCTGTGCGCCTTGGGTGAGGGAGGCGACCATGTTGTTGGCGTAATAGCCGACGGTCAGGGCGCTTCCCCCGGTGACCTGCCCGGCGGGGACGGTAAGGGTTCTGCCGAGCGTGTCGTAGGTGTAGCCGCTGTCAGTGATCCGGTCGGCGGTGTCGTAGGTGCTTGTGACCGTGGTCGGAGTGGTGCTCGTTGAGCAAGCGCCCCCTGTGCCAGCGGAATAGCTGCTGGTGGCGGTGCGGTTGGTGTTGGTGTTGGTGTTAGGTGCGGACGTTGCATTGGCCCTGGTAGCGGTCCAAGATCTTCTTGAGACGGCCTGCGTTGTCGTACAGGAAGTCCTGGGTGCCCGCAGGACCAGACTGCCAGGCTGTTTGTCCGTGGACGGTTGATCCCTGGGAGAACCACAGCCAGGTTGATCCGTCGCCTCCGCCATAGCCGAGGGCGGTTTCCTCGCCCCTGGCGTCATAGCGGCGAACGCTCCACGTTTGGGCGGTGGCTTGCCATTGGCCCGTCAGCTTGCCGTCTCCGTTGTATCCGGAGCGGATGACGCCGGCGCTGTTGGGAAGGCCGGCGTCGATCTGGGTGACCAAGCCGCGGTGTTCTTCTCGGTCCCAGCGATCATTGCCGTCGTAGGTGTAGGTGTAGGTGCCCTTGCCGTCGTTGACGGTAGCGATTTGGCTGTCCACGGTGTAGGTCGTGGTTGCGGTGTTGCCGGTGCCGTCCGCGTACGAGGTGACCCGGCCGAAGGAGTCGTGCGCTGTGGTGATGGTCTTGCCGCCTGCGCTGTTCGACTGGGCTAGGCCCGTGCTCTGGTTGTAGGTGGTGGTGCTTTCCGGTACCGACTGACCCCCTTCAGCAGACGGGGTCACGGCCAGGGAAGTACCAGTAGGCCTGCCCGCGTCATCGTAGGTCGAGATCGTGGTACGGGTGGTTCCGCCGCTGGTCTCGACAGCCTTGGTGGTCTGACCGTAATAGCCGTAGCTCCTGGTCTCGGCAGGAAGGGTTTTTCCTGTTGGCTGAGCCTTCGGGCCAGTTTGGCAAATCTGGCCCGCCCATTGCGGCTTGAGGCCGCATGCAGCGACATCCGGATTGGTGTCCGCTGTGTAGAAGACGGTCACCGTGGTCCCAGCGTCGGTGCCATCCGAAGCGGGCTGACGGGTTTCGACAACCCGTCCTGCCCGGTCATAGCGAGTGCGAGTGATCAAGTCGGTTCCGCTGGCCATGACCTTTGTGACGCTGGTTGGGTTCCGCAGTTCCCAGCCGGAGCTATCGCCTGCGGCCAGGGCCGCGTAACCGTTCTTGGCGACCCGGCTGTCCGCGATGGTCGGGGTTTCAGCACCATCGACGATCAGTGGTGAGATCTTGGACGTCGTGACCAGGTGGTAATCGATGCTCTTGTCCGGCCGACCTTCGTCATAGGTGTTTTCGGTGAGATCCCGAGCGGACACGGTCGTTCCCGAGTCCAGTTGGAGACGCCGGGTCGGTCCGGTCGTGGTGATCACGTCACCAGAACTGTTGTACGTGCTGACCGTCGCCAACAGATCGGCCCGCTCAGCGCTGGTGTTCCGGCCAGCTACGTATGGATCGGTCTCGCTGGTGGGTGTGAGCGCGCGCGCTCGGTTCTCGGCGGTCAGCGCCCAGATGATCCGGCCGTCCTTGTCGTAGCGGGTAGCGTTCGCCTGCCAGGCGCCCGAGCCGAAGGACGCTGTATTGACGGTTCTGCCGTTCACGTCGAGGTACGACAGGTCCGCGTACTTCCAGTCGCCCGATCCGGGCTGGTAGTAGCCGTCTCCCCCACGCGCGGGAACATGCGAGGCGGGGAAGATCGCCGCGCCGGTGACGGGAAGATCGCTGGTCTGTGACCAGGCTGCCGTCGCAGTTCCGGACAAGTCGATCGGAGCGTTGCTGCCGGTGATCGGCAGGTTGTACGCGACGGCCTGTGTCACCGCA
>JBDSTJ010000639.1:0-14361 GCA_039928335.1 Streptosporangiaceae bacterium
TTTGACGACGTCGGCAGGAGCGATGACGCCCTCCGCCTGAACGGCCGCGACGCTGTCCAGCAAGCGCTGCCTCTGGAAGATGGCCGGCAGCGCGTGTTCGAGCCTGGACAGCTTCGCGTGCTCCGCGCGAGCCGCACCGAGCTGGGCTTTCACGGCGTTCAGTTCCGCTTGGGCTTCGCTGACATCCCGTTCCGCGATGGAGTAGGCCTCCGGCCTGAGCGAGGCGTCCCTGATCCGGCCGTTGGTCTCGTTCCACGCGGTCACATGCGCGTTGATCTTGGGGAGTTTCCCCGTCCTCTTGTACAGCTGTTCCTGGCGCTCGCCGATGGTCTTCAGGACCCTGGTCAGCTGCAGGCCGGAGTTGGAAGCGGTCAGCGCCTCGTCCAGATCGACCTTGCCGGAAGCCAGCAGATTGCCGCCTTTGCGCAGTTCCTCGCTGTTGAGCGCGAACTCGGCGGTGAAGGTCTCCTTGGTGATTCCCATCAGGAACGGGGCGAGATCTTCTTGAGTGAGCGGCGCACCCGCGCCGTCGAGCAGCGGATTCTTACGGGCCTTGAGCCGGGCGATGTCGAGGGTTTCGCCTGAGGCCGAGCGCAGCCGGGCCTCGATTCGCATTCTGGAACCATGCTGGAAGCTGTACTTCGAGCGTTCGTCGATTCCGTAGAGCAGCTGGTTGAGCGAACTGAGCGCAGTCGATTTACCCGCCTCGTTCCGTCCGTACACCAGGTGAAGACCAGGGCCCGAGAGGTTGAGGAGATGGTCGGTGAACGCGCCGTATGCGAGGAGCTTGAGCTGATCGATGCGCATCGGGTCACCGGTTTTCGAGGAGAAGGGATTCCAGCAGCTGAAGGGCCTCGTCGGCGACGCGCCGTACCCAGTCAGGGTTCTCGGGTGCTATCCGGTCCTTGGCGCGGACCCCGACGGGCAGGGCCGCGCGCATCAGCGGTATCTCGTTGATCATTTGGGTGAGCTGGTGCGGATCCGCGCCGAGATCAGCGGCGGTCCGGCGCAGATCGGCGAGCGTGCCGGCCATTCCGGGGTCGGCCACATGCTCGCTCTGGGTCCCGACGTACAGCTTCTCCATCCACAGAAAGCCGAAGTCGTTGGCGACGTTGCGGAGCTCGGCGACCATCTGATCCTGGCGTTGCCACAGCATCCGGTGGGCGGCGGTCCGACCGGTCAGGGTGACTCGCACCGCGTGCAGGCGGTCATTCGGCAGGTGCTGCATCTGTGCCTGGACCAGGTCGAGCGCGTACTCGTGGTCTGTCGCCGCGGACACGTCGACCGTCAGGTGCTCCCAGCGTGCGACGTCCAGGTCATGGTGTTCGACGGAGACCACTCGCAGATCGTCGGTCTCGATGACTGTGCAGCCCTTGGGCCCGGTCTCGCGGGCGTGCCGCCCCTGGATGTTCCCGGGGAAGACGATCCAGGGGTCCTCGCTGACGATCTTCCGGGCGTGCACGTGGCCGAGAGCCCAGTAGTCGTATCCCTTACCGACCAGGTCGTCCACCTCGCAGGGTGCGTACCTGTCGTGGTCGGCGCTGCCGGTCAACGCGGTGTGCAGCAGGCCCACGTTGAACAGGCCGGGGCGTCGTCCGGGATAGTGCTCGGCGAGGTTGTCGTCGAGATCCCAGGTGGCGAAGCCCTGGCCGTGGACAGCCAGCCCGAGCTTCTCGTCCGTAATGGTCTGCGGCTCGGCGGTGCTCAGGACGTGCACGTTCGCAGGCAGCCGCAGACCCTTCATCGTCCTGTTCTGCGCGTCGTGGTTGCCCGATACGAGATAGACCGGAATGTCGGCGTTGCGCAGCCGCGACATCTGGCGGGCGAAGAAGAGCCCCGTCTCGTAGTCGCGCCAGTCACCGTCATAGATGTCCCCGGCGAGGAGCACCGCCTCGACCGGCAGGGTCAACGCCAGCCCGACGAGGTTCTCCAGCGCACCCCGGCTCGCCAGGCGCAGGCTCTCGGCCGGTGCGCCCTCGTAGCGGGACAGCCCGTGCAACGGGCTGTCAATGTGAAGATCGGCTGCGTGAAGGATCTTCACACGTGGTCCTCTCGGAGGTGGTCGAGTGACGCTGCGGAGTCGAGTGACTCATATGCCTCTGAAGATGATGATGTCTGTGATGTCGGAGGTGCAGGTGTTTTGCTTTATGTACCGAAAGGAATCTGGAATCGTTTCCCGAGCACGTTCGGGAAGAAGGTCATCCGCGATTGCCTCTGCCGGATCCGGGCATGGCATGCTGGCCGGGTGAGGGAATCATGCTGACCAGGCTTGAGGTGAACGGGTTCAAGAACCTGCTCGACCTGCGGCTCGACCTGGGTGCCTTCACCTGCATCGCAGGTGTCAACGGCACCGGTAAATCGAATGTGTTCGACACGATCCAGTTCTTGAGCCTGCTGGCCGACCGGTCGCTGATCGACGCGGCGCAGGAGGTAAGAGGAGTCCACGGCGAACGCATGGGTGACCCCCGCGACCTGTTCTGGAACGGTTACGGTACCGGCGAGCACCGGATGGGCTTCGCCGCGGAGATGATCGTTCCCTTGCACGTCGAGGACGACTTCGGCCGTCCGGCCGAGCCGACGATCTCCTACCTTCGGTACGAGCTCGAACTCGGCTATCAGGCTCCCTCATCACGGGCCGAGCGGATCGGCAGGCTCACCCTCCTGTCAGAGAACCTGCGGCACATCAAACTCGGCGACGCACCGAACAGGCTCCGGTTTCCGCACAGCGCGGCGAAATTCCGTAAGGCCGTTCTCGTCGGGCATCGAAGCGGTACGGCGTTCATCTCCACCACGGGGGACACCGGCCAGCCGATCGTCAGCATTCACCAGGACGGCGGGAGCAGAGGGCAGCCGAAGCCGGCTGCCGCCTCACGCGCTCCAGCGACCGTGGTCAGTACGGTCACGAGCAGCGACGATCCCACGATCCTCGCCGCACGTCGGGAAATGCAGTCCTGGCGGCGTCTGGCGCTGGAGCCATCGGCCCTGCGCACCTCCGACCGCTTCGTGGATCCGCGCTCCATGGACGCGACCGGCCGTCACCTGCCGAGCACGCTCTACCGAATCGCCTATGACGACGGTGATCCCGAACGGATCTACGCCAGAGTGGCAGGACGCCTGGCCGATCTGACCGGCGTCAGCGTGCGTGCGTTGACCGTTCAGGCAGATGACGTCCGCGAACTCCTCACCGTCGAGCTCCAGGAGTCCCGAGGCCTCACACTGCCCGCGAGGAGTCTCTCCGAAGGGACACTGAGATTCCTTGCGCTCTGCGTTCTGCTCGAGGACCCCACGGTCACGGGCCTGCTCTGTATGGAGGAACCGGAGAACGGAATCCATCCGGCGAACCTCAACGCGATGGTCGACCTCGTGCGCGATCTGGCGGTCGACACGCAGTCCGCGCCGGGAGCGGACAACCCCTTTCGGCAAGTGATCATCAATACTCATTCGCCGGCGATCGTTCAGCTCGTGCCCCCGCAGGATCTGCTGTTCGCGGAGGCCACCATGAGGAAGGCGCCGGACGGATCCGTGGCGACAGCACTCCTGCTGCGGCCGCTCGCCGGCTCCTGGCGGGCTGAGTCGGCCCAGGTGCCGCCCGTTACCAAGGCCGATATCCTGCCGTACCTCACGACGCCCCCGGGTGCGCAGATCGGTCTGGAGATCGCGTGACCGTCAGGGTTCTCTTTCTGTGCGAGGGCACGAGTGACAGCGGCATCGCAGGCCACGTGCGCCGGATCGCCACCGAACAGGGAATCGACGTGGTGATCACGGATCCGCTCGTGGAACGGCTTCCACCCCCGCCGCGCCGGACCGTGGTGGGCAAGCTCCAGGGGATCAAGAACCTGGGTGGTGAGTACGACCTGGTCGTCGTGCACCGCGACGCCGACCGGGACGGCAGGGCGCCCAGGCTCGACGAGATCCAGAAGGCGATCGACCAGGTGATGCCGGAAGTCGTCCACGTGCCTGTCATCCCCGTCCGGATGACCGAGGCATGGCTTCTGCTGGACGAGCGCGCCATCCGTCAGGTGGCCGGTAATCCGAACGGTCGAGCTCGACTCGAGCTGCCGGCAGCCTCCAAAGTCGAGTCCCTGCCTGATCCGAAGGCACATCTGCGGTCGGTTCTGGTGCAAGCCTCCGAACTGAGCGGGCGGAGGCTGGACAAGTTCAAGGGGCGATTCGACAATCACCGCCATCAGCTGGTGGAGCGCATCGAACCAGACGGTCCGATCAATCAGGTCCAGTCCTGGTGTGACTTCGTCACCGACCTGACGAGGGGCCTCGCGAGATGTTGACGCCGCCGTCCTGAGTGGCTTCCCGTGCGGAGTGAACGCTCTACGCTGACCTGATGGCGACGGAGATGACCCCGAGGGCGCGGGCTCGTAAGTACCAGTCTGAGACGCGGTTGGGGTTGGTGCGACGGGCGCGTCGGATGAACAGGATCTTGGCCGAGACCTACCCAGATGCTCATTGTGAGCTGAACTTCACGACGCCGTTCGAGTTGCTGGTGGCCACGGTCCTGTCGGCGCAGAGCACGGACAAGGGAGTGAACCTCGTCACCCCGGCGCTGTTCGCGAAGTTCCCGACTCCGGAGGATCTGGCTGCGGCTGATCCTGAGGATGTGGAAACGCTGATCAAAGCGACTGGGTTCTTTCGGGCGAAGACCAAGTCGATCATGGGGTTGTCGGCGGCGTTGCGGGACAACTTCGCTGGTGAGGTGCCCAGAACCCTGGTGGAGATGGTCACCCTGCC
This sequence comes from Streptosporangiaceae bacterium, assembly GCA_039928335.1. Lineage (GTDB taxonomy): Bacteria > Actinomycetota > Actinomycetes > Streptosporangiales > Streptosporangiaceae > Actinocorallia. The sequence goes on from JBDSTJ010000639.1 coordinate 4,744, forward strand.
CGGGGTGGGCCGCAAGACGGCCAACGTCGTGTTGGGCAACGCACGTGATCCTGAAACGGGAGAACCTTTCGGGGTGCCGGGGCTGACGGTGGACACCCACTTCGGACGGGTGGTGCGGCGGTTCGGGTGGACCAGTGAGGAGGATCCGGTCAGAGTCGAGTCGGCGATCGCGGAGATCTTCCCGGCGAAGTACTGGACGGACCTGTCCCAGCGGCTGGTGTGGCACGGGCGGCGCCGGTGCCATGCGCGGCGGCCGGCCTGCGGGGTGTGCCCGCTGGCGCGGGACTGCCCGGCGTTCGGAGAGGGGCCCACCGACCCCGAGGCCGCCGCGAAACTCCTCCGGGACCGGTCGTTCGCTTGAGGGCTCAGAACCTGAATAAACAGGGGAGAGGATGCGTTGAAGCTCAGGTGATTCCGACGTGGCTTGACCGTTTCCGGGCCGAGGCGCCGCTGATGGAGGTTCCGGCCTTCCTGCGACCGGCGCCCTCCGCACGCCGGGCCGCCGTGCTGATCCTGTTCGGCGAGGGTCCCGAAGGGCCTGACCTGCTGTTGATCCAGCGGGCGGCGACCCTCAGCAAGCATCCGGGGCAACCCGCCTTCCCGGGCGGTGCGATCGACCCGGGTGACGGGGGGCCGGTGGCGGCGGCGCTGCGGGAGGCCCAGGAGGAGACTCTGGTCGACCCGCGGGGCGTGCAGATCATCGACGTGCTGCCGGAGCTGTACCTGTCCCGCAGTGACTTCCGGGTCACCCCGGTGGCCGGCTGGTGGCACACCCCGTGCACGGTCGCTCCCGGTCACCCCGGCGAGGTCGCCTCGGTGGCCCGCGTGCCGCTCGCGGAACTGGTCGATCCGGCGAACCGGATCACTCTGCGGCTGCCCGGCGGGTTCTCCGGGCCGGCCTTCAAAGTGCGGGACATGCTGGTCTGGGGGTTCACCGGCGGGTTGCTCACGACTCTGCTGGAGGTGGGCGGCTGGGCGGTTCCCTGGGATGTGGATCAGGTCGAGGATCTGCCGCCGGAAGCGCTGATCATGGCGGGCCGGGGATGAATCATTCCGTACGGTGACACGCCGTCGTACCATCTGGTCCTCTCAGGGGACCCGGAAAGCTTGAATGTCCCTGTACCTTGAAGCGGTGTTGGGCGACCATCTTCTCGATCTCGTACTGCTGGTCCTGATCGCGTTGTTCGCGGTCTCGGGCTACCGGCAGGGCTTCATCGTGGGCTTGCTGAGTTTCGTGGGGTTCGTCGGCGGTGGCATCCTCGGCGCGATGATCGCCCCGCCCCTGGCCAAGTCTGTGGTCGACGGGCTCGCCCAGCAGGCCCTGCTCGCGATCGTGATCGCCTTCCTCGCCGCGACGTTCGGGCAGTTGATCGCCTCGTCGGCGGGCGCGGTCCTGCGCAACCGGGTGACCGGCAACAACGCCAGGAACATCGACGCCGCCGGCGGCGCGGTGGTGAGCGTGCTGTCGTTGCTGATCGTGGCCTGGTTCATCGGCACCGCGCTGTCCCGGTCGACCATCCAGCCGCTGCGCGAGCAGGTGCACGGCTCCTCGGTGCTCAAGAGCGTCGACAACGTGATGCCGCAGGCCGCCGACGGCTGGTTCACCAACTTCAACCGGTTCGTCGACGGCACCGACTTCCCCAAGGTCTTCAACGGCCTGGGCGGCGAGCCGCTGGTCGACGTGGGTCCGCCGGACGAGTCGGTGCTGACCTCGCCGGGCCTCAAGAACGCCGGCCGGAGCATCGCCCAGATCATCGGCGTGGCCCCGGACTGCTCGCGGCGGATCGAGGGCACCGGGTTCGTGTTCGCGCAGGAACGCCTGATGACCAACGCGCATGTGGTCGCGGGCACCCGGGGTGAGCTCGAGGTGCGCTTGGGCGGCCGGGTGCTCAAGGGCCAGGTCGTGGTGTACGACTCCGACCGCGACATCGCGGTGATCTACGTGCCGGGAATGCGCGCGCCGGCGCTGCGCTTCGACCCGACCGCCGAGCGCGGCGATCCAGCCGTGGTCGCCGGCTTTCCCAAGAGCCACCCCTACACGGTGCGGCCGGCCAAGATCAGTTCGAAGCAGAACGCCCGCGGCCCCGACATCTATGTGCGCACCCAGGTCACCCGCGAGATCTACGCCCTGCGCGGCCTGGTCCAGCCGGGCAATTCCGGCGGCCCGCTGCTCGCCGCCGACGGCCGGGTCTACGGTGTGATCTTCGCGGCGGCGGCGTCGCACGAGGACACCGGTTATGCACTGACGGCCAACGAGGTCGCACCCGACGCGACCGCCGGGACCAGCGCCACGACACCCGCGCAGACAGGTTCCTGTGCCGAGTAACAGCTCGTGGGTGAAGTCCTGGAGTTCCAGCCCGTATCTCGGGCCTTCGTATGCTTCGAGCTTGGCCTTCGCGCGCTGAGCGAGTTTCTGGGCCCCGACCGCATTGCCCCGCCTGAGGTGGGTGACGGCCACCGCGAGCTGTGCGAGTCCCTGCCACAGCTCCCGTTCGGCCTCCGGGCAGGTCTTCCAGCGCGCCTCCAGTACCTCGTGCGCGTGGAACGGCCGGTCCGCCACCAGCAGTCCGCGGGCCTCCGCCAGCGTCTCCTCGGGCCCGAGAACAAGGTCATCAGGCGTGGTCGGCTCGCCCTGCTCTCCGTAGGGCAACGGCCGCCCGTACCGGTCGCGGGGCCGGGAGTTCCGCGCCCTGCCCTGCTCGTCCCGGTCACGCATACGATTCGGCCTGCAGCCAGGAGAGCAGGTGGGCGTCGAAGGCCCGCGGGCGCTCCTCGTGCGGGAAGTGCCCCGCTCCCTCGACGAGTTTCCAGCTGTAGGGTGCCTCGACGTACCGGCCGGAGCCCTGGGCGATCATCGGCGGCATCGCCGTGTCGAGGGAGCCGTGCAGGTGCAGGGTCGGCACCTGCACTCCGGCGGCCATCCGGTGGGCGTAGCGGATCCCGTCCGGTCGCAGTTGCGACCGCAGCAGCCACCGGTGGTACTCGAGCGCGGAGTGGGCGACGCCCGGGATCTGGATCGCGGCCCGGAAGGTGTGCTCGGTCTGTGGGTCGGGCCAGTCCGGGCCGGACCACTGGTGCAGCAGCCGGGCCACGAACGCCGCGTCGTCATGGACGAGGTGCCGTTCCGGCCAGGACGGCAGCTGGAACAGGCCGGCGCTGGCCGCCCAGGCTCCGGCGTGCCTGAGGTCCTGCCGCAGTCGCAGCGGATGCGGCGCGGACACCGCGATCAGGCGCTTGACGACCTTGGGGTGGTAGACGGCCATGGTCCAGGCCAGCAGGCCGCCCCAGTCATGGCCGATGACGATCGCGTTGGAGCTGCCGAGCGCCCGGACCAGGCCGGCCGCGTCGGCGGCGAGCGTGACCAGGTCATACCCGCGTGGCGGCTTGTCGCTGCCGCCGTAGCCGCGCAGGTCCATCGCGACCGCGTGGTAACCGGCGTCGGCCAGCGTGACGAGCTGGCGGTGCCAGGTCCACCAGAACTCGGGGAAGCCGTGCAGGAGCAGCACGAGCGGGCCCTCGCCCAGTTCGGCGATGTGGAACAGGGTGCCGCCCGCGCTGACATCCCGGTGGTTCCACGGACCCGCTATGTCGATCAACAGTCGGTTGACGAGCGGCGGATCATCTTCACTCCGTCGGCCAGCGTACGGCGGGTCCGGGGAGCGCCCGAGATCTTGCGCATTCGCAGGTAGCCGATGCCCACCGCGCCCGCGGCGAGCAGGATGTAGATCGCCGAGACCAGGAGGAACGCGGCCCAGTGCCACATGCCGAGACCGACCAGGCCGTAGGCGAAGGCGATCGACAGCAGGATCACCACCAGTCCGCCGATCAGTCCGGCGAACGCGAACAGGGCCCCGCCGATGGCGGCCTTCTTCGCGTCCTCGACGAGCTCCATCTTGGCGAGCTCGATCTCGGCGCGGACGAGCTTGGACAGGTCGCCGGTGGCGGCCGCGACGAGTTCGCCGAGGCTCTGCTGCTCAGCGGCCGGTCGCTCGGTGCGTGTCATGCTTACTCCTCTTCCAGGGGGCCGAGCTGGCGCACGCGCAGCCTGAAGGCCACTGTGGCGGCCATCGATGCGATGAGGCTCGCGATCAGGACCGCCGTGGTCACTCTCTCGGAATGTTCCGTTCCGGTGTAGGCCAAATCGCCGATCAGAAGCGAAACGGTGAATCCCACACCCGAGAGGATCGCGACCGCGGCGAGTTCACGCCAGTGCAGGTCGTCGCCCAGCCGGGCCAATCCCAGCCGTACCGCCGCCCACGCCCCACCGAACACACCCAAGAACTTACCGACTACCAGTCCAAGGATCACGCCGAGGGCGACCCGGTCGGTGAAGACCCCGCTGAGTGAGGATGCGCTGAGGCCCACCCCGGCCGACACGAGGGCGAAGAGCGGCACGCAGATCCCGGCCGAGAACGGCCTGAGGACATGGTCGGCCTGCTCGGCGTTGGACCGCAGTTCGTCAGGTGAGTCGTCCGGCGCGGGGCTGGTGAGCAGGCCGAGCGCGACCCCCGCGACGGTCGCGTGGACGCCGCTCTTGTAGACGAAGGCCCAGGCCAGGATCGCGATCGGGACGAGCAGCCAGGGAGTTCGCACGCCGCGGCGTTGGAGCAGTCCGTACAGGATGATCAGCAGGAGGCCGACGACCAGCGGGAGGAAGGCCAGCGACTTCGTGTAGAAGATCGCGATGATCGTGATCGCGATCAGGTCGTCGACCACGGCGAGGGTGAGCAGGAAGGCACGCAGCGGCGCGGGGCAGTTGGAGAACGTCAGGGCCAGGATCGCCAGCGCGAACGCGATGTCGGTGGCGGTCGGGATCGCCCAGCCGGTCAGGTCGCCGCCGCTGACCAGCAGGAAGATCAGGGCGGGTGTGATCACCCCGCCGACCGCGGCGAACACCGGCAGCAGTGCGTCGCTGAGCCGTTTCAGCTCGCCGTGGGCGAGTTCCTCGCGCAGTTCCAGCCCGGCGATGAAGAAGAAGACGGCGAGCAGGCCGCCCGAGGCGAAGTGCGCGACGTCCAGGTGGAACCACGAGGGGCCGAACGCGAAGCCCTTGACCGAGTGGTAGGCCGATTCCCAGGGGCTGTTGGCCCAGACCAGGGCGAGCACCGTGGCGGCGAGCATGATGACGCCGCCGACCGTTTCCGCACGGAGTGCTTCGGCGAGGTTCCGGGCATGCCGGATCGTGGGCCTGACCGGATATTCCGGTGCTTCACGCTGCGGCACAGTTGATCTCCCCCGAAGTCAGCATGATCGTACCCAGCGGGCGACTGCCGAAAGCCGGGAGGACCGGGGATGGAGCGGCTCGTCGTTCCTGACAAGCGCGGTCAGCTGTCGCGGAACTGTCAGCCGCGTTGGAACGCTTCGCAGATCGCCTGGGAGTCACGGGCCGCGGCAATGACCGCATGGGAACAGTGCGCTACCCATCCGGCGACGCCGTCGGGAGTTCCGGAGACATATCCCTTGAGGGCGGTGGCGTACTCCTCGGCGAGCTCGGCGTGACCTACTTCGGGGGCGGTCAGTGACTTGGGGTCGAGGCCGCGGTCCACCAGGGTCAGCCGCTCCGCCGCGCGGGCCACGATGCCGTCGGCCGAGCCGAACGGGCGCAGCGCCAGCAGTTCCGCGTGCACGATCGCGCCCACCACCAGCGCGGGTGCCTTGGTCGGGGTGGTCAGCAGGTCGCTGAGGCCGTCCAGCCGCGCGGCGATCTCCGCGTCATCACGGGGCCGGCCCAGTTCGGCGGAGGGCACCAGGTCGCGGGCGGCCAGTACGTGCAGCCGGGCCAGGGCCTGGCGGGGGGCCTGCCGCCAGACCGAGGTCAGCGAGCCGAGCTCGGCGGAGACCCGCAGCGAGCCCTGGACGATCGGGCTGTCGGCTTTTCCGGTCCGCACTTCCTCGAGATGCGCCTCGGCTCCGTCGAGGGCTGCCGACGCCCTGGCCCCGCGCAGCGCGGACTCGGTGGACACCTCGACGCTCTTGCGGCGGAGCACGCGGTGGTTGCGGAGCCGGTCGACCGCCCTGCGGGCGTCGTCGGCGGCCTCGTGCACACCGGGGAGCAGAGCAACCTGCAAAAAGGCGTCAGTCACGTGCCTGAGGGTAGTCGGTACCTGATCGGTACCTGCGGCAGGCCCGCAAGAAGCTCCGGTGGCCCGGATCACCTAAGATTTGAAAAGAAACTTAAATGTAAGACCGTACTTGTCCGTGCGGGTGCCGCCCCGGTTAAGTGGGAGGCTCCACCCCGGGGCGCGAGTAGTGAAGAAGGAGCAACCCAGTGAGCCAGGACGCACTGTCGAACCTGCTGCAGGAGAACCGACGGTTCACCCCTCCGAAGGAGCTCGCCGAGGCCGCGAACGTGACGGCCGCCGCCTACGACGAGGCCGCCGAGGACCGGCTGGCCTTCTGGGCGAAGCAGGCCGAACGCCTCGACTGGGCCAAGCCCTGGTCGGAGATCCTGGACTGGACCAACCCGCCGTTCGCGAAGTGGTTCGTCGGCGGTGAGCTCAACCTCGCCTACAACTGCGTCGACCGGCACGTCGAGAACGGGCTGGGCGCACGGGTCGCCTACTACTTCGAGGGTGAGGGCGGCGACACCCGCACCATCACCTACGCCGACCTCCAGACCGAGGTCAACAAGGCCACCAACGCCCTGATCGAACTGGGTGTGGTCAAGGGCGACCGGGTCGCGATCTATTTGCCGATGATCCCCGAGACGGTCTTCTCGATGCTGGCCTGCGCCCGCCTCGGCGCGACCCACAGTGTGGTCTTCGGCGGTTTCTCCGCCGAAGCGCTGCGCACCCGGATCGAGGACGCCGACGCCAAGCTCGTGATCACCGCCGACGGCGGGTTCCGCCGGGGCAAGCCCAGCGCGCTCAAGCCCACCGTCGACGACGCCGTCACCGACTCGGTCCAGAACGTGCTGGTCGTCCGGCGGACCGGCGAGGACGTCGCCTGGACCGACCGCGACGTGTGGTGGCACGAGATCGTCGACCGGCAGTCCGCCGACCACAAGGCCGAGGCGCATGACGCCGAGCACCCGCTGTTCATCCTCTACACCAGCGGCACCACCGGCAAGCCCAAGGGCATCCTGCACACCTCCGGCGGCTACCTCACCCAGACCGCCTACACCCACTACGCGGTGTTCGACCTCAAGCCCGAGACCGACGTCTACTGGTGCACCGCGGACGTCGGCTGGGTGACCGGCCACTCCTACACCGTCTACGGACCGCTCGCCAACGCAGCGACCAGCGTGCTCTACGAGGGCACCCCGGACACCCCGCACAAGGGCCGCTGGTGGGAGATCATCCAGAAGTACGGCGTCTCGATCTTCTACACCGCCCCCACCGCGATCCGCACCTTCATGAAGTGGGGCGACGACATCCCCGCGCAGTTCGACCTGTCGAGCCTGCGGGTCCTCGGCAGCGTGGGTGAGCCGATCAACCCCGAGGCCTATGTCTGGTACCGGTCCCGGATCGGCGCGGACCGCACCCCCGTCGTCGACACCTGGTGGCAGACCGAGACCGGCTCGATGATGATCAGCCCGCTGCCCGGCGTGACCGCGGGCAAGCCCGGCGCGGCCATGAAGCCCCTGCCCGGCATCTCCGTCGACGTGGTCGACGAGAACGCGGTGCCGGTGGCCGACGGCAGCGGCGGCTTCCTCGTGCTGACCGAGCCGTGGCCGTCGATGCTCCGGACGATCTGGCGCGACGACGAGCGCTTCATCAAGACCTACTGGTCCCGCTGGGACGGCCTCTACTTCGCCGGCGACGGCGCGAAGAAGGACGAGGACGGCGACCTGTGGCTGCTCGGCCGCGTTGACGACGTCATGCTCATCTCCGGGCACAACATCTCCACCACCGAGGTCGAGTCCGCCCTGGTCAGCCACCCCCGGGTGGCCGAGGCGGCCGTCGTCGGCGCCGCAGACCCGGTGACCGGGCAGGCCATCGCCGCATTCGTGATCCTGCGCGGCGACGGCGACATCGACCTCGAGGAGCTCCGGGCGCACGTCTCGACCGCTCTCGGCCCGATCGCCAAGCCCCGCAAGATCCTGGTGGTGCCCGAACTTCCCAAGACCCGTTCCGGCAAGATCGTCCGCCGCATTCTGCAGGACATCGCCGAGGGCAGGGAGATCGGCGACTCCACCACGCTCGCCGACACCTCGGTCATGGAGCAGATCAAGACCGCACTCAACCTCTGATCCCCGGAGTTGTCCACAGCCTGTCAAACGGTCTTGGGGTCCGCCGGGGCAGTGTGGTCGGCATGAACGCACTGGTGGTCTCCGGAGATCCCGCCCTGGTCGACGATCTGCTGCGGCTCGGGGCCGCCGCGGACGCCGACGTCGTGGTGGCCCGCAACGCCGAGGAGGCGCGGTCCTGGTGGCGGCACGCGCCGCTGGTGCTGGTCGGGGCGGATTTACTGGGCCGGGGCATGCCCCGGCGGCCCGGGGTGGTGCTGGTCGCGCGGGACGAGCGCGAAGCGGTCTTCCGGGCTGCCGTCGAACTCGGCGCCGAGCAGGTCGCGGTGCTGCCCGAGGCCGAGCCGATGCTGATCGGGGTCCTTGCGGCGGCCGCCGAGCCCGCCGGCGTCGAAGGCCTGATCGTCGGTGTCACCGGGGCGCGCGGCGGGGCGGGCGCGAGCGTGCTGGCCTCGGTGCTGGCGCTCACCGCCGCCCGGCGCGGGTTCCGTCCCCTGCTGGTGGACGGCGACCCGCTGGGCGGCGGGCTCGACCTGATCCTCGGGCTCGAACAGGCCGACGGGCTGCGCTGGCCCGGCCTGGCCGAACGCCGGGGCCGGCTGAGCGCCGCGGCCCTGCGCGAGGCGCTTCCGTCAGTACGGGGAGTCAGCCTGCTCTCCCACGACCGGGGCGAACCCGTGCGGGTCCCCGGTGAAGCCGTCAACACCGTGCTCAACGCGGCCATCCGGGGCTTCGACCTGGTGATCGTCGACCTGGCCCGAGGCGCGGCCGTCGAGGCGTCCCGCACCTTCGTCCTGGCCCCGGCCGAGGTCCGCGCGGCCGTCGCCGCCCGGACGATCGCCGGCTCCCAGCTCCGGCACTGCGACGACGTCCGCCTCATCGTCCGGGGCCCCTCCCGGGCCGGTCTCACCAGCGCGGCGGTCGCCGAGGCCGCAGGCCTCCCGCTCGCCGGCCAGTACGCCTTCGACCGCCGCATCCCACCCGCCGCCGAACGCGGCACCATGCCGCTGCGCGGACCCCTCGGCCGCCTGTGCGCCCAGCTCGTGGACGACCTCCGATGAGCCTGTCCGACGCGGTGCGGGGGCGGTTGGCCGACGCCCGGACCTCGGCGACACCGGCGGCGGTGGCGGCGGCACTCCGAGCCGAGGAACGGGCGCTGGGGGACACCGAGGTGCTCGCGCTCGCCCGCGAGGTCCGGGCGGATCTGGTGGGAGCCGGCCCGCTGGAGCCGCTGCTCAGGGACCCGGACGTGACCGATGTGCTGGTCAACGGGGCCGACGAGGTGTGGGTCGAGAGATGCGGCCAACTGATCCGCACCGCGGTGCGGGTCTCGGACGAGCAGGCGTTGCGGCGGCTCGCCCAGCGCCTCGCCGCCGCAGCCGGCCGACGGCTCGACGACGCCGCGCCCTACGTCGACGCACGGCTGCCGG
>JBDSTJ010000640.1:0-5850 GCA_039928335.1 Streptosporangiaceae bacterium
CGCGGGAACGGGATCCGGTCCATCACCACGAGGGAGAGGGAGGGGCCGGGGACGTCCACACCCTGCCAGAGCGACAGGGTTCCGAACAGGCAGGTCTCCTCGGACTCGGCGAACTGCCTGACCAACTGGGAGGTCGAGTCCTCGCCCTGGCACAGGATCGGGAAGTCGAGTCTGTCGGCCAGCGCCTCAGCGGCCTGCTTGGCCGCGCGCATTGAGGAGAACAACCCGAGGGTACGGCCCCCGGCGGCCTCGATCAGTGCGGTCAGCTCGTCGAGGTACTGCGCGGCGAGGCCGTCGCGGCCGGGAGCGGGGAGGTGCTTGGCCACATACAGGATGCCGCTGCGCGGATGGTCGAAGGGGGAACCGACATCGATCCCCGACCACACCAGGGCGTCCTCGTCCTCGCCCGACGGGGCGTCGTCCGACGCGGTGACCTGGGGCCTGGCGCTCATCGAGGGCAGGCCCCACTGCTGGGCCAGCGGCTCGAAGGACCCGCCCAGGGTCAGGGTCGCGGAGGTCAACACGGTCGTCCTGGTCTGGAACAGCGACTCCCTGAGCAGCCCGCCGACCGCGATGGGCGCGACATGCAGCGACGGCGGCCATTTGCCGTCATAGGACTTCGACAGCCACACCACGTCCCACCGCTCGGAGATCGGCAGTTCGTAGGCCTTCAGGATCCGCCCGACGGTGTCGTGGATGTCCTCGAGCGAGGTCCGGGCGGCCCGCCGGGCCGCGGCACTGCCGGGGTCGGCGTCCTTGGGCTCGGGCCCCATGGCGCCGATGCAGGCGTGCGCGGAGTCCCGTACGGCCGCGAGGGTGTTGCCCAGATGCGACGGCAGCTGATCCAGTCGCGAGGCCTCGAGCTCTTCGAAGGCGAGCCGCAGGTCCTCTCCGATCTCCAGGAGCCGGGCGGCGCTTCCGTCGTTGACGACCTTGCCGGCCCGTCGGCCGGCCGCCTCGATAGCGGGCGCCGACAGTTCTCCGGTGGCGACCGAGGTGACCCGGTCCACCAGGTCGTGCGCCTCGTCGATGATCACGGCGTCGTGGTCCGGCAGGATCTGGAAGTCCTCCAGCGCGTCGATCGCGAGCATGGCGTGGTTGGTGACGACGATGTCGGCCTCGGCGGCGGATCCACGGGCCAGTTCGGAGAAGCACTCCTGGGCCTGCGGGCACTTCTGCGCGCCCAGGCATTCCTTGGCCGAGACCGCGACCTGCCGCCAGACCTGCTCGGACACACCCGGGACCAGTTCGTCCCGGTCGCCGGTGGTGGTCTTCTCGGCCCATTCGTACAGCTTCGCGACCTGTCTGCCGAGGGCCGACACCTGCGCGGGGTCGAACAGGCTGTCCTCGGGATCCTCGGGTGCGCCGATCTGCATCCGGTTGAGGCAGACGTAGTTGCGCCGGCCCTTGAGGATCGCGTAGTTCAGTTCCCGGCCGAGCAGCGGCTCGAGTGCGTCCGCGAGCCGGGGCAGATCCCGGTCGACGAGCTGCTGCTGGAGCGCGATCGTCGCGGTCGAGATCACGACCGTGGTGCCCTTGGCGACCGCGTGCCGCACCGAGGGGATCAGGTAGGCCAGTGACTTCCCGGTCCCGGTCCCGGCCTGGACCGCCAGATGCTCGCCGGTGCGCAGCGACCTGTCGACGGCCTCGACCATGCTCACCTGGCCGGGTCTCTCACTCCCGCCGACCGCCTTGATGCCGGCGGTGAGCAGGTCGCTCAGCGGGGGCAGATCTGTTCTGGCGATGCGGGGCTGGGGCGGCGAGGACACCCCGCGAGGTTACCGCCTGCGAGTCTCCAGGAAGGTCGCGATCCGGCCGATCGCATCCTCGAGCACCTCGGCGTGCGGCAACGTGACGATCCGGAAGTGGTCGGGATCAGGCCAGTTGAACCCGGTGCCGTGCACGATGAGGATCTTCTGTTCCTCGAGCAGGTCGAGGCAGAACTGCATGTCGTCCTTGATCGGATAGAGCTCGGGGTCGAGCCGGGGGAAGACGTACAGTGCGCCCCTGGGTTCGACGCAGCTCACTCCGGGGATCTCGTTGAGCAGTTTCACGGCCAGGTCCCGCTGCTCCAGCAGCCGGCCGCCGGGCAGGATCAGGTCGTTGATGCTCTGCCGGCCGCCGAGCGCGGCCTGGATCGCGTGCTGGGCCGGCGCGTTGGGGCACAGCCGCATGTTGGCGATGATGTCGAGGCCCTCGATGTAGGAGGACGCCGTGCTCTTGGGGCCGGAGATCGCCACCCAGCCGGACCGGAAACCCGCCACCCGGTAGGCCTTGGACAGACCGCTGAAGGTGAGGCAGAGCACGTCGGGCGCGAGTGCCGCGATCGAGGTGTGCGTGGCCCCGTCGTACAGGATCCGGTCGTAGATCTCGTCGGAGAACAGCAGCAGTCCGTGCCTGCGGGCGACCTCGGCGAGCAGGGTGAGGGTCTCCACGGAGTAGACCGCACCGGTCGGGTTGTTGGGGTTGATGAGCACGAGTGCCCTGGTCCGGGGCGTCACCTTGGCCTCGATGTCCTCGAGCGAGGGCTGCCAGCCGTCGGCCTCCTCACACAGATAGTGCACCGGTGTGCCGCCCGCCAGGCTCACCGCCGCGGTCCACAGCGGATAGTCCGGGGCCGGGATCAACACCTCGTCCCCGTTGTCGAGCAGGGCCTGAAGCGTCATCACGATCAGCTCGGACACGCCGTTGCCCAGGTACACGTCCTCAACGTCCAGGCCGGTGATGCCCTGGCCCTCGTAGTGCTGCACCACGGCGCGGCGGGCCGACAGCAGTCCTTTGGAGTCGCTGTAGCCGTGGGCCTGCGACAGGTTGAGGATGACGTCCTGCAGGATCTCCGGGGGCGCCTCGAAGCCGAACGGCGCCGGGTTGCCGATGTTCAGCTTGAGGATCCGATGCCCCTGGTCCTCGAGCTGCTTGGCCCGCTTGAGCACCGGGCCACGGATCTCGTAACAGACATTGGCCAGCTTCTCCGACTGTTTCACCTGCATGAACGGCAAGCCTAGCCGCGCTCTGGCCCCTGGTGTGACACGTGCAACATACAAGCAGGCTTGCTTGCTTGTATGTCTGGGACGTACCGTCCAACCATGTCAGTCAGCAGGCGTATGCACCGCCGCCACTCGAGCCGCCGCACCCAGGCCGAGCGGCGGTCGGCCACCCAGACGCGCCTGCTTGACGCCACCGCCGACACCCTCGCCGACCTGGGCTGGGCCGGGCTGTCCACGACCGAGGTCTCCCGCCGCGCGGGCGTGTCGCGGGGCGCTCAGCAACACCACTACCCGACGAAGATGGAACTGGTCGCAGCGGCGCTGGAGCACCTGCTGGAAAGGCTCCGCGAGGAGTACCACGAGTCCTATGCCGAGCTCCCCGACTCCCAGCGGAACGTCGCCGGAGCCCTCGACCTGTTCTGGGAGACCATCCAGCAGCCGCCTGCGATGGCGCTGCTCGAGCTCGCCCTGGCCGGCCGCACCGATGACTCCCTGCGGGAGCTGAGCGCCAAGCTCAGCCAGCGGGTCGTGGAGATCGTCAAGGAGGTCTTCCATGAGCTGTTCCCGGAGACCCTCGACGAGGCCTTCGTCGACACCCTGATCCGGGGCCTGTTCGCCCTGATGGTCGGGCTCTCCCTGCAGAACTCGCTGGACGACGACGCCCACGGCCACCAGGCCGCCGTCATCGGCTTCATCAAGGCGTACGCACAGACGCTGATCCCCCCGCCCGAGGAGACCCCATGACCAAGCCCCCCACCGACCTCGCCGACGAGGTCCGCGAGACCGTCAAGGACCGCAAGTCCTACCTCGGTGTGATCGACCGTCTGAACAAGGCGAGCGTCGACAAGCACTGGGAGGCCTACACCGACATCCCGTGGGACGATCCGGAGTTCGCCGTCGACAAGAACGACCCGCGCTGGATCCTGCCCGCCAACGAGCCGCTCGGCTCCACCGCCTGGTACCAGGCGCAGACCCCCGAGATCCAGGCTCAGATCGGCCTCTGGCGGGTCGCGACCATGATGAAGGTCGGCCTGCAGTTCGAGAACCTGCTCAAGCGCGGCCTGCTCACCTACGCCTACGAGTTGCCCAATGGCCGCCCGGAGTTCCGGTACGTCTATCACGAGACGACCGAGGAGTGCCATCACGGGATGATGTTCCAGGAATTCGTCAACCGGACCGGAATGCCGATCAAGGGGATGCCGAAGGCGCTCAGCGTGGTCGCCCGGATCGCCCCGATGATCCCCCGGCTCGACACCGAGCTGTTCTTCATCTTCGTCCTCGGCGGCGAGGACCCGATCGACTTCGTGCAGCGCAAGCACCTCAGGAGCGGTGACATCAAGCACCCGCTCGAAGAGACCATCATGAAGATCCACATCGCTGAGGAGGCCAGGCACATCTCCTTCGCGCGGCACTACCTCAAGCACCGGGTGCCCAAGCTGGGCCGGGCCCGCAAAGGCGTACTGGGCCTCGCCGCCCCGATCATCCTGGGCGCGATGGCCCGGATCATGCTCTCCCCGCCCGGCGCGATGGTGCGCCACTTCGGCATCCCCAAGGAGGTCATCCGCGAGGCCTACAAGACCGAGGCCGGCCGCGCGGAGATCCGTGACTGCGTCGGCAAGATCCGGGACCTCGCCGCCGAACTCGACCTGATCAACGCGGGCAACAAGCAGATCTGGGCCGCGTTCGGCATCTGGGACAAGCCCACGGCGGCGCGGGCCAGGGCCGCGGCATGAACCAAAGGTCGGGACGGGTTCACCCACCGGCTCAGGACCCGACGACATCAAGTCGCCGATTTCGACACCAGGTGAGTGTTCCGGTCACATAAGCCCCCACTAGGCTCAGCAGACCAGTAATCCGTCCACGTGAGGCATAAACGATGAGCATTGCGATCGTCACCGGCGGGGCCTCGGGTATCGGCCAGGCCATCGCCGCCGAGCTGGCCAAGCGAGGCGACACCGTCATCGTGGCCGACCGGAACGCCACCGGCGCCGAAGCGGTCGCCGAGGCACTCAACCAGAAGCTGACCGGCAAGGTGTTCGCCGCCGAACTCGACGTGACCGACCCGGCTGCGGTCACCGAGCTGTACGACACGGTCGCCCGCGACCACGGCAGCCTCGACCTGGTCTTCAACAACGCGGGTATCGCGGTCGCCGGCCTGGTCGAGGAGCTCACCCTTGACCACTGGAACCGAGCCATCGACATCAACCTGCGCGGCGTGATCTACGGAGTCGACGCGGCGTACCGGATCATGATCAGGCAGCAGTCCGGGCACATCGTCAACACCGCCTCGCTCGCGGGGCTGGTCCCGATGCCGATGGGCATCCCCTACACCGCGACCAAGCACGCCGTCGTCGGCCTCTCGCTCGGCCTGCGGGCCGAGGCGGCCGGCAACAACGTGAAGGTCAGCGTCGTCTGCCCCGGTTTCGTCGACACCCCGCTACTCGCCACCATCAACGCGGGCCTGCCCGATACCGGCATGAGCAGCAAGCCCAAGGCCGATGGACCGCCCGAGGCAGTCCCCGGCTGGCTCTACACCGCTGACAAGCTGGCGCGGGACATCATTCGCGGTGTCGACAAGAACAAGGCGCTGATCGTGGCTCCCGCCTCGGGCCGCGCCGCCTGGCGGGGTATGCGGGCCAACCCGGCCGGAGCCGTACGGCTCGCCAAGATCGCCGTGGACAAGTACCGCAAGCAGCAGAGCACCCAAGAGGCAGGTACGCCGAGGCGGTAGAACCCAGGGAATGCAGAAAGGCCCCGCCGTTGCCGGTGGGGCCTTTCTGTGTGGTGTGTTTGCGGCGGTGTCCTACTCTCCCACACAGTCTCCCGTGCAGTACCATCGGCGCTGGAGGGCTTAACTTCCGGG
>JBDSTJ010000641.1:0-8592 GCA_039928335.1 Streptosporangiaceae bacterium
TTCCACATCGACACGTCGTTCCCGTGGGAGGCGGCCCAGCTCGGGCTGGGCGTCGCCGTGTGCGTCGGCCTCTTCACCGGGCTCTTCCCGGCCGTCCGGGCCATGCAGCGTTCTGTCATCCGGGCGATCCGGGCCTAAGGAGAATCATGGGTTTCGGGGTACTGGGCAATCGCCTGGGCAAAGCAGCGATCCTGCTGACGGTCGCCGGCGTCGTCGGCGCGACCGGCTATCTGGCGGGCAACGGCGCGGCCGCCCCCCAGCCGGCCGTGGAGAAGCTGCCGCCGGTCGACCTGTCCCCACAGGTGATCACGGCGCGGATCGGCTCCGTGGTGTCCCGGCTGGTCCTGGACGCGACGATCGCGGCCGAGCCGGCGGTGCCGGCGCGGCCGGAGAAGAGCGGCACCGTCACCAAGGTCTTCCACAAGGCCGGGAAGTACGTGAACGCCGGCGAGGCGGTGCTGGAGTTCAGGTACCTGCCGGAGGCCACCGCGCCGGCCGGGCCCAAGGCCGGTTCCAAGGCCGGGCCCAAGGCGCCCAAGGCCCAGCTCCTCTACCTGCGCGCCACCGTCTCGGGCAGGCTCGCCGACCTGTCCGCGCACGTCGGCGGCCAGGTCTCGCCGGAGTCCGACGCCTTCACCGTCGACCGGGGCCGCTACCGCGCGGTCGCCACGGTCGATGCCAAGAACGTCTACAAGCTGTACAACAAGCCCAAGGGGATCAAGCTCCAGATCGACCACGGCCCGGCCCCGTTCACGTGCCCGCTGATCGCCTATGGCGCGGGGGCGGGCAGCAAGGCCCAGTCCGACAAGAACTCCGGTGCGGGGATGGAGGGCGGTGGCGGCGAGGGCGGCGACGGCGGCACGGACGTCCAGGTGACCTGCCGGATTCCCAGCTACCGCAAGGTGTTCGCCGGGCTGCCCGGCAAGATGTCGGTCCTGACCGACCAGGCGGCCAAGGTCGTCGTGGTGCCGTTGTCGGCGGTCCTCGGCCAGACCGGCACCGGCTATGTCACCGTCGTGGGCAAGAACGGCAGGCAGGAGCCACGCAAGGTGAAGCTCGGCCTCAACGACGGCAGCCAGGTCGAGATCAAGGAGGGTCTGGAGGCCCAGGAGAAGATCCTCGACCGGCCCCCGGAGGACCCGGCGTTCGCCGGCCCGAACTCCGGCGGCGGCTCCGGCGGCGGTTCGGAGGGCGATGGCGGGTTCACCAAGGGTCCCGGCGGGGAGATCATGCCGATGCCGGCTGCCTCATGACCGCCCCGCCCGAGACCGGGTACGAGCCGCAGCACCGGGTCGAGTCGGCCGTCGAGGTCGTCGGCGTCACCAAACGCTTCAAGGTGCGCGGGCGCAAGGAGCCGCTGACGGTCCTCGACGACATCAACCTGTCGGTACCCCGCGGCGGGTCCGTCTCGATCGTGGGCCTGTCCGGGGCGGGCAAGTCGACCCTGCTCAACACGCTCGGCCTGCTGGAACGCCCCGACGAGGGCGGCATCTCGGTGTTCGGCACCGACACGACCAAGCTCCCGGAACGGGCCAGGGCCTCCCTGCGCGGCGAGATCATCGGCTTTGTGTTCCAGCAGCTCAACCTGCTGTCCAGCCGGACCGCCCGGCAGCAGGTCGCGGCCCCGTTGATGTACCAGGGCGGCTGGGCGCTGCGGCACCGGTTCGACCTGGCCGACGAGGCGCTGCGCCGGGTCGGGTTGGGTGAGCGGCTGCACTCCAGGTCCAACCAGCTGTCCGGCGGCGAGCAGCAGCGGGTCGCGATCGCCCGCGCGCTGATCCGCAACCCGAGGCTGATCCTGGCCGACGAGCCGACCGGCGCGCTCGACCCGGTGACCGCCGGCCAGGTGATGGACCTGCTGTTCGAGACCGCGGCTGAGGACGGGCGGGCACTGATCCTGGTCACCCACGACCATGTCCTGGCACGCCGCGCCGACGCGGTGTACGTCCTGGACGAGGGCCGGCTCACTCCGGCGGCCACCTGACCCCCGCGACCGGTCCGCCGCCCGCTTGGGTGTTTCTTGGACAAGGCCGATGATCACTATCGTGCCCGGTGGGTACCTGTGCAGGTAAGTGACCGAGAGTTCGGGGGGACCTCATGGGCAAGTTCGTGGTCAGCAAGGACAAGGCCGGGGAGTACCGGGTCGCGCTCAAGGCCGGCAACGGTGAGACCATCGCTGTCAGCGGCGAGGGCTTCAAGACCAAGGCCAGCGCGATGAACAACATCAAGTCGGTGCAGACCAACGCCGCCGGCGCCGTGATCGAGGACAAGTCCGAGGCTGCGGCCAAGTAAGGAGAACCGTGACCTGGAGTCTGCTGGGCGCATTGGCGGCCAGCGTCTGCTTCGGGGTCGGTTCGGTGCTGCAGGCACTGGCTGCCCGGGCCACGACCGCCACCGCAGGCGTGGACCCGGGCCTGCTGCTGCGCCTGACCGGCCAGTGGCGCTTCCTGGCCGGGATCGGGCTCGATCTGCTCGGTTTCCTGCTGGAACTGGCCGCGCTGCGGTCGTTGCCGCTCTTCGTCGTCCAGGCGATCATCGCCTCCAGCCTGGCCGTGACCGCCGTGACCGCCGGCCTGATCATGAAGATCAGGTTGCTGCCGGCCGAATGGGCCGCGATCGGTGTGGTCTGCGCCGGCCTGGCCCTGCTCGGCCTGGCCGCCGGGAAGGAGAGCCCCGACCCGGTGCCGGTCACCATCAAATGGGTTCTGCTCGGGTCCGTGATCCTGCTCGGCGGCCTGGGCATGGCCGCCGGCCGGCTCACCGGCCGGGCCCGTGCCCTGACCCTCGGCGCGGTCGCCGGCCTGGGTTTCTCCGTGGTGGCCATGGGCGCACGCGCCCTCACCGGCTTCGCCCCCGGAAACCTGGTCCGCGACCCCGCCGCCTATGCGCTGGCGCTCGGCGGCGTCGTCGCGATCCTCTTCTTCGCCACCGCCCTCCAACGCGGGTCCGTCACCACCGCCACCGCCGCCGTGGTCATCGCCGAAACGGTCGTCCCCGCAGCCCTGGGCGTCTGGTTCTTCGGCGACACCACCCGCCACCCCGTCCTGGCGATCACCGGCTTCGTCCTGGCCGTCGCGGGGGCCCTGGCCCTGGCCCGTTTCGGCGAGCCCGGCGTTCCGCCCACGGTGGTCGACTCCCCGACCCCCCAGGTGGAACTGTCGTTAGCCCACCTGCGGTGCGCTGTGGGATCATGCCGTACAGACACACGCGGTGATCGCACACCTGGTGATCGTGCAATCGGGCTTCGCCATCCTCACCGCCCGGCCCGCACACAGCGCCGACACCAGGAACAGCCCACGCCCCGACCCGGCCAGGGTCGGCGCATCCTGCTCACCGGTGAACCGGGGGAACGCCCACCCACCGACCGGCGGGGCGTGATGCACCAGTGACGCCGTCAACTCGCGCCCGTGCGTCACCAACACCGTCACCTCACCACCGCCCCCGTGCTTGGACACGTTGTCGAGCAGTTCGTGCACCACCAGCACGCAGTCATCAGCACCCGCGCACTCAGCCGCGCACTCCCCCGACAACCGGCCCCGCAACCACCGCCGGACCTCCGCCAGCACCTCAGGCCCCACCACCGCGAACATGGCCGTCGCAGACCACGACCCGCCCGCCACAGCCGGCACGGCAACCGCAGAGGCCGCATCTGCTTGGATCTTCGTTGTTCTGGTCATTCTGATCACCCTCTCGGGATACCGTGTGCGCCGCCGACATGACTTCCCGTCACCGTGTGCGTGCGCGCTGTTCATCTTGGGATGCTTAGGATGCCTCAGCCTGGATGGCTAATGCAATGTTTGCACAGTACTATTTTGCTTTGGCCTGTTCGGCTTGTGCCGAGGTATCGCTGGGCGTCAGACTCGTATCCCCATCACCTCGGGAGGTCGGAACGTGCCCGATCGAAAGCAGCCGCCGACGATTCGCCTCAGGCGCTTTGCCGCAGAGATCTTGCGTCTACGCAAGGAGGCCGGGTTGACGCGAGAGGAGGTCACAGAGCAGACAAAGATCAACAACGCGACTCTTTACCGGCTGGAGACCGCGCGGGTCCGCCCCCAAGTTCGAACGGTGACCACACTCTTCGAGCTGTACGGAGTGCCGAAGGCCGCCCAGGATGAGCTGTTGGCGCTGCTCCGGGACTCGGCTCAGCGGAGTTGGTTGAAGACTCTCCATGGCAACCTCTCGGACCACTACGCCTCCTACATCGGTTTTGAGGCGGAGGCAGAGGCCGTTTGGAACTACGAGTCGTCCTTCATCCCTGGCCTGATGCAAACTGAGGACTATGCGCGCGACGTGATCACGGGGACTCTGCCTGAGGCCACTCCCGAAGACATCGAGGCCCTGGTTTCGGCAAGGACGCAGCGTCAGGCGGTTCTACGGCGGGAAGCGCCGCTCAGACTGTGGGCGATCATTGACGAGGCCGCGCTACGACGCAGAGTGGGCAGCTCGCAAGTACGGGCCGAACAGCTGGCTCATCTTCAAGAGCTGGCGAACCTTCCGAACGTCACTCTGCAGGTCATTCCGTTCGAAGCGGGAGCGCATCCGGGCATGCCCGGAAGCTTCGTCGTGATGAAGTTCGTCGAAGGGGTCGGCCGATCAGTCACCTACATCGACAGCATGGCTGGTGATCTTTTCCTGGAGGAGGAGGCCGACGTAAGTCGGTATACGCTGATATTTGAACATCTACGCGCGGTGGCACTCAGCCCTGCCGCGTCGATCGTCTTGATCGCAAGATGTGCAGCAGAGGGTGAGTGAGAGGAGTGCGGGATCATGGGAGAACCAGACCTGTCCCGTGCCGAGTGGCGTAAGAGCAGTTACAGCAGCGGCAACGGTCAGTGCGTGGAGTTGGCGAGCATCGAGCGTCACGTCGCTGTCCGAGATTCCAAGCACCCGCACCGCCCCGCTCTGATCCTGACGCCCCGCCAGGTCAAGGGCCTCATGGGCGACATCACCGCCGGGGCTCACCGCCTCTAGCCCGTCTCCTCCACCTCGGCGGCCTCCGGGGCGGCTGTGGTCACCGCGTTCCTGCTTACTCCTGGCCTGCGGCGAGCATCTGGTCGAGGGTGAGGGTGGGGTGTTCGCGCTGGATGGCGCGCAGCCGCCATTTGTCGGCGAACAGGACGATCAGGTCGCCGGTGAGGCTGCGGGTGAAGACCTCGACGCCGCGCATGGCGGCGAGGGCCGGTGCGGACGCCCGGTCGGTGACGCGGCACTCGTTGAAGTCCATGGTGTTGAGGTGCACGGGGGAGTTGAACTCGAACTCCATCCGATGGGCGACGACCTCGAACTGCAGCGGGCCGACGGCGGCCAGGACGGGGGCCTGCTCGCCGCGGATGTCGCTGCGCAGGACCTGCACCGCGCCTTCGCTGTCGAGTTGCTCGATGCCCCGGCGGAACTGCTTGTACTTGCCCACGTCCTTGGCGCGGCACACCATGAAGTGCTCGGGGGCGAACGCGGGGATCGGCGGATAGATGACCTCGGGGCCGTCGTAGAGGGAGTCGCCGACGGTCAGGCCGTGCGTGTTGGGCAGGCCGATGACGTCACCGGGGAAGGCGGTGTCGACGGTGGTGCGGTCCCGGCCGAAGACGGTCTGGGCGTGCTTGGTGACCAGGCCGCGACCGGACGAGCCGAGGGTGAGGGTCATGCCGCGTTCGAACTTGCCCGACGACACCCGGATGAAGGCCAGGGAGTCGCGGTGGGCCTTGTCCATGCCGGCCTGGACCTTGAAGACCTGCCCGGCGAACGGGGCGTCGATCGGTCGGCGTGACCCGTCGATCGACAGCCGGGCCGACGGCGGCGGCGCGTAGGTGCCGAGGGCGTCGAGCAGGGCGCTCACCCCGAACTGGGGCAGGGCCGCGCCGAACAGCACGGGGGTGGAGATCCCGCCGGTGAAGGCCTCCAGGTCGAGTTCCGCGCCGATCTCGGTGAGCAGGCCGAGCTCCTCGAGCGCGGTCTCCCAGGCCTGGCCCTCGGTGGCGGCGGCCTCCTGGGCGGTCATCCGGATGGAGCGGGCGGGCTTGCCGCCGGGCTGCGGGTCGAACCGGGTGAACGAGCCGTCGGCCCGGCTGATCAGGCCGCGGAAGTCACCGGCGATGCCGACCGGCCAGTTGAGCGGCGCGGCGTGCAGGCCGATCCGCTGCTCGACCTCGTCGAGCAGCTCCAGCGGTTCGCGGCCGGGCCGGTCCCACTTGTTGACGAAGGTGAGGATCGGCACGTTGCCGTGCTTGCAGACGTCGAACAGCTTGAGCGTCTGGGCTTCGAGGCCCTTGGCGGAGTCGAGCAGCATGACCGCACCGTCGACGGCCGACAGCACCCGGTAGGTGTCCTCGGAGAAGTCGGCGTGGCCGGGGGTGTCGAGCAGGTTCAGCAGGTTGCCCTGGTAGTCGAAGCGCAGCACCGAGGAGGTGATGGAGATCCCACGGCTGCGTTCCATGTCCATCCAGTCGGAGGTGACTCCGGCCCGGTCGCCCTTGCCGTGCACGGCCCCGGCGGTGGAGATCGCCGCGGCCTGGACGGCGAGGGCCTCGGTCAGCGTGGACTTGCCCGCGTCCGGGTGGCTGATCACCGCGAAGGTATGGCGACGGGCGGCCTCCACGGAGACCTCGTCGGTCTTGCTCTTCACGGTAGACAACGGAAAACCCCTTCAGTGACCGGTAGCTCAGCCTTTCTACTTTACGGGCTGTCCGGGCCGCCCGGTCCAGGTGCCGGGGAACAGGGTCGGCATCGCCCGGCTGAGGCCCCGGGACCAGTACTCCCAGGTGTGGGTGCCGGGCCCGTAGAAGTCGGTCGTGACCCTGGCCCCGGCCCGGGTGGCGGCGGTGGCGAAGGACTCGCTCTGCCTGAGGATCGACAGCTCGCTGCCGTTGCCGGCTTTGCCCTGGTCGAACGGGCCGGGTTTGTCGTTCCCGGCGGAGACGAACAGGCGGACGTTCCGGAGCTTGGCGGCCAGGGCGCGGGGGTTGTGGGCGGTCCAGTCCTCACCCCACATCCGGCGGGTGTCGCCGCCGTTGTCGTTGATGAACCTGGCCTGGCCGGGCTGGTCGAGCTGGGTGTCCAGGACGCCGGACAACGACGCGGCGGCCTGGAACATGCCGGGGTTGCGGGCGGCGTAGAGCATCGCGCCGAGCCCGCCCATGGACGATCCGGCGATCACCCGATAGGTCCCCAGGCCGTAACGCGGCTCCAGGAGCGCCCTGAGCTCGGTCAGGTGGAACCTCTCCCAGGCCGGGCCCTGAACCCAGTCGGTGTACCAGCCCATCGGGGACGCCTCGGGCATGATCACAACGGCTTTCAGGCCCGCGGTGAGCTTCTCGGCGTTCCCGCCGGTGAGCCAGCCGTCGGGTTCCCCGCAGCACGGGTGCAGCAGATAGAGCACCGGCCAGTCCCTGGAGCCCTGGGTCCAACCCTTGGGCTTCATCACCCAGACGGTGGCCCGCCGGCCGATCGCGGGCGAGCTGACCGTGAGCTGGTCGACCCGGCCGACCGAGGTGGTGGCCACGATGGCGGAGACCGGTCCCGGCTTGGCCGCCGGCGAGGTGCAGCCCGCGAGCAGGACAGTGAGCAGCGCGAGCACGGGGAGCCGTTTCACAGGGAGTCGGTTCACGGGGGCATCGTCAATCCCTGCCGTAGGCCAGGACGTCGGCCCTGCGGTACATCCGCCGTACCCGGCCGCCGCCCAGGGCCTGCTCGGAGACGGGCTCCGGCCAGCCTCTGGGCGGCCGCCCGGCATAGACGGTGACGGTGCTGGGCGCGAGACCCAGCAGCCGCCCCGCCTCGGCCATCGAGACCAGTTCGGGCTCGGGCGGGGTGAGGGCGGCGAACCACGCCGCCCACGCCGCGTCGTCCCAGTACATCGCCTTGCCGACCTGCTCGACCGGCTCGGGATGACCGTTCTCGGCCCGGCCCGCCCAGAGCTTCTTCATGGCGTGCCTGCTCAGGCCGTACTTTTCCATCAGTTCCGCGCGTGTCAGCGATGCCATGGTCACTGGGCGGATTCGGGCTCCGGGGCGGGCACGACGAGCGAGTCGCGCCAGGTCGGGTACTGCGGGATCCAGCCCAGCTCGCGGGCGAGCGCGTTGGAGATCGGCCGGCCGGTCGCGCGGACGTGCCGGCCCGCGTGCGGTTCGGGCGCGCCGAGGCCGGCGGCGAACACCGGTAGCCACTCGTCGGCGGTCGCCGGTTCGTCGTCCACGATGTTGACCGGTCCCGCGGGCCAGTCGAGTGCCGCCACGGCTGCGGCCGCAGCGTCGTCGACGTGGACGAACGAGGTCCACGCGGGGCTGCGGGTGAGTTCGTCGGCGACGACCCGTTCGGCGATCGCGCCGCCCGGGGCATACCAGGTGCCGGGGCCGTAGAGCGCTCCATAGCGGAGCACGATTCCGTGCCGCATCCCCAGGACCGCGGCCTCCAGCGAGGTCACGGCCTCATACGGGGAGATCTCGGGGTCGAGCGGGTCGGTCTCGACCGCGGGAGTGTCGCCGCGCTCGTAGAGCCAGGCGATGCTCTGCGCGATCATCTTGTTGACGCCGGCGGCCTCCGCGGCGGCCACCAGGTTGCGGGTGCCCTCGATCCGCAGCAGGCCGTTGGCCTTGAAAT
>JBDSTJ010000642.1:0-3157 GCA_039928335.1 Streptosporangiaceae bacterium
CTGTGTGGGAGAGTAGGACACCGCCGCAAACACACCACACAGAAAGGCCCCACCGGCAACGGCGGGGCCATTCTGCATTTCGGGCGCGGTCAAAGACGCAAACCGGCGTCGAGAACCGTGGCCCACTGGGTCAGGAGGCGGGTGCGGCGGGGATAGTCGTCGGTGAGGAGGGCGGCCAGGCCCAGACCGCGGAAGAGATCGAGGGTGGCCTGGACGATCTCGCGGGTGCCGGGGACGGTCTCGTCGGCCCGGAGGGCCTCGACGGTGAGGCGGTGGGTCTCGCGGCCGAAGCGCGCCTCCAGGGGGAGGACCTGTTCGCGGAGTGCCGTGTCGGAGCTGGCGGCGACCCACAGTTGGAGGGCGGCCCGGAACAGCGGGCTGGTGAACAGGTCGGCGAGCATCAGCAGGACCTCGAGGGTGCCGGCGGTGCCGGACAGGTCGAGGAGTTCACGGGCCCGGTCGATTCGGACATCGGTACCGTACTCGACGGCGGCGGTGACGAGTTCCTCGCGGGTACGGAAGTGGTGCTGGGCCGCGCCCCGGGAGACACCGGCACGCTCGGCGACGACGGTCACGGTGGTGCCGTTCCAGCCCAGGGTCGCCAGGCAGTCGATCGCGGCCTCCAGCAGTCGCTGCCGGGTGGCGCGGCTGCGGTCCTGCTGGGGCTCGCGCGGGAGCACCGGTCCGGTCATGAAGCTCACCCTACCCAGGAAACAATCAATCACGCTTGATTTTTATCGGGTGCGCTGTCAGGATCCGCCTATGGACCCACTCAGGATCGGCAACGCGTCGGGTTTCTATGGCGACCGGTTCTCGGCAGTCCGGGAGATGCTCGACGGTGGCCCCCTGGACGTGCTGACCGGTGACTATCTGGCCGAACTGACGATGCTCATCCTCGGCAGAAGCAGGATGAAGGATCCCGGCGGCGGCTATGCCACGACCTTCCTGCGACAGATGGAGGAGTCCCTCGGCCTGGCCGTACAGAACGGCACCAAGATAGTGACGAACGCCGGCGGGCTCAATCCGGCGGGGCTCGCGGTCAGGCTCAGGGAGGTGGCGGATCGGCTCGGCATCGAGGTGCGGATCGCGCATGTGAGGGGCGATGACCTGCTGCCCAGGGCCAAGGAGCTCGGTCTCGACGGGGGTTTCTACGGCGGCCCGCTGACGGCCAATGCCTATCTGGGCGCCTGGGGGATCGTGGAGTGTCTCAACGCGGGGGCCGACATCGTGGTGACCGGACGGGTCACCGACGCCTCGCTGGTGACGGGTGCTGCGGCCGCGCACTTCGGCTGGCGGCGCGACGACTGGGATGCGCTGGCCGGGGCCACGGCCGTCGGCCACATCCTGGAGTGCGGCACCCAGGCGACCGGCGGGAACTACTCATTCTTCCAAAAAGAGATCTACAGCGTAAAGGCGCTGGGTTTTCCGCTTGCGGAGATCCGGGCGGACGGCTCGGCAGTCATCTCCAAGCACCCCGGCACCGGGGGTGTGGTCAGCACCGGCACGGTCACAGCCCAGCTGCTGTATGAGATCCGCGGCCACCGCTACCTGGGCCCCGACGTGACGACGAGGTTCGACACGATCGCCCTGGAGCAGCAGGGCCCGGACCGGGTCGCGCTCAGCGGCGTGCGCGGCGAGGCCCCGCCGGAGACCGTCAAGGTCTGCCTCAACTACCTCGGGGGCGTGCGCAACGAGGTCGTGTTCGTGCTGACCGGCCTGGACATCGCAGCCAAGGCCCAGTTCGTCCAGGAACAGTTCGAAGCGGGGCTGAAGGCCAGGCCTCAGCGGCTCGACTGGTCGCTGATCGGCATGCCCGACGCCGACGGGCAGACTGAGGCCGAGGCCTCGGCCCTGCTGCGGTGCTGCGCGAAGGACCCCGACGGGAGCAAGGTCGGCCGGCCTTTCAGCGCCGCAGCGATCGAGCTTGCCCTGGCGAGCTATCCCGGCTTCCACGTGACGGCCCCGCCCGGCGCGGGTAGTCCCTACGGCGTATATCTCCCCGCCTACGTGCCCGGTGAGGAGATCACTCACGTCGCGGTACTCCCCGACGGCTCCCAGCGCACGATCGAGCCGTGGCGTGGAGCCCGTTTGGAGCTGCCGGACCTGCCGTACCACCCGGTGGCGACGCTGGAGGGCTCGGTCAGAAGCGTTCCGCTGGGGACGATCGCGGGTGCCAGGAGCGGCGACAAGGGCGGTGACGCCAACATCGGCGTCTGGGTGACCACGGACGAGGAGTGGCAGTGGCTGAGGGCGGTCCTGACGGTGGACAAGCTCCAGGAGCTGCTCCCGGAGACTGCTGAGCTCGGCGTCGAGAGGTTCGAGTTCCCGCTGCTGAGGGCGGTCAATTTCGTGATCGAGGGGATCCTGCAGGAGGGCGTGTCGGCCTCCACCCGGTTCGATCCCCAGGGCAAGGGCCTGGGCGAGTGGCTCCGCTCCCGGCACATCGAGATTCCGGAGAGCCTGCTGTGACCTTGATCAGAACGAAGCTCGACCCCCGGGCCGAGGAGTTCCAGGTTCGCCGGGCCGCGATGCTCGCCAAGCTCGACGATCTGGACGCCGAGCATGCCAGGGCGCTGAAGGGCGGCGGGCAGAAGTACTCCGACCGGCACCACCAGCGCGGCAAGCTGCTTGCGCGGGAGCGGATCGAACTGCTGCTCGACCCGGACTCGCCGTTCCTTGAGCTGTCTCCGCTCGCGGCGTGGGGGAGCGACTTCCCGGTCGGGGCGAGCGTGATCACCGGGATCGGGGTGGTCGAGGGGGTGGAGTGCCTGATCGTCGCGAACGACCCGACGGTCAAGGGTGGCGCGAGCAACCCGTGGACGCTCAAGAAGAGCTTCCGGGCCTCCGACATCGCCCTGCAGAACCGGCTGCCGGTGATCAATCTGGTGGAGTCGGGCGGCGCGGACCTGCCGACCCAGAAGGAGATCTTCATCCCGGGCGGCCGGATGTTCCGGGACCTGACCCGACTGTCGGCGGCGGGGATCCCGACGATCGCGCTGGTCTTCGGCAACTCCACGGCCGGCGGCGCCTACATCCCGGGAATGTGCGACCACGTGGTGATGGTCAAGGAACGCGCGAAGGTGTTCCTGGGCGGCCCGCCGCTGGTGAAGATGGCCACCGGAGAGGAGTCCGACGACGAGGCCCTCGGCGGCGCCGA
>JBDSTJ010000643.1:0-6647 GCA_039928335.1 Streptosporangiaceae bacterium
GGACGGGAAGACCCTCGTCGGCGTCATGCAGTCGGCGCTGCAGCAGACCGATCTGGCGACCACGAACGCCAAGAACCAGACGCCGGTCCGGATCGTCACGGTGGACCTGGCCGGCGGGAAGACCCACGAGTACCTCTTCCTGCTGGACAACCCCAAGGCGCTGGGCACCGCGGTCAGCGAGATCACCGCGATCTCCGACCACGAGTTCCTGATCGACGAGCGGGACGGCGGCTTCGTGTCGGCCACCTCCTACAAGAAGCTGTGGAAGGTCGACCTGGCGGGCGCGACCGACGTCGGCCCCGCGCACCCGGACTACACACCGGGCGCGGGCGTCCTGGTCAACGGCAGGTCGATCGAGCTGACCGTCAAGGCGCTGGACACCGCCCCGTCGCGGGCCGCCCTGGTCGCGGCCGGAATCACGCCGGTCACCCAGTCCGTGCACCTGGACGTGGCGCGGCTGCTGCTGCGGCTCGACCCGCAGGCGCGGTTCTTCTCCCACGACAAGATCGAGGGTGTCGCGTACGTCGACGGCAGGATCGTGCTGGCCAATGACAGCGACTTCGGGATCGGCGGTGTCACCGGTACCACCGCGCCGTTCACCCTCGCGCCGAAGGTCAGCCCGTTCACCGGGCTCGTCGACGACGGCGAGTTCCTCGAGATCGACCCGTCGAAGTCGGCCACGCCCGCCACCGCCACGGTGACCGTCCGGGTGCGCTGAGGCCGGGGCCGGAACCCCCACCGGCCGCTAGGGCCGTACGTCCAGGCCCAGGGCGGTCGCGAGCGCGACGGCCTGGTACGCGTCGATGATCGCGCCTTTGAGCTTGACGGTCAGCGGGTCCAGGCCGGCCAGGTCGGTGCCGCGCAGGTCGCACCGGGTCAGGTCGCAGTGGTGCAGCCACGCGCCGGACAGGTCGCAGCGGACCACCTCGGCGCCGTCCAGGCGCGCGCCGGACAGGTCGGCCTCGCGCAGCCGTACGGCGTGGAAGGCCGATCCGCGCAGGTCCGCGCCCGGGAGGGCGGTGAACGCCCAGTCGCCGCCCTCGACCTTGAGCAGGCCGTAGGTGCAGCCGTCGAACCTGCTCCCGGTGAACTTGCAGGCCCGGAAGGTCGAGTCGAAGAACGAGCACCGGGTGAACGTGCAGTTGAGGAACGCCGCGTCCTCGTGCATGGACACGTTGAATCGGGTCCCGCGGAACGTGCAGTCGACGAAGGTCGAGCCGTGGTTCACCAGCTCGGTCAGGTCGACGTCGACGAACAGGACGTTGCTGAAGGACTCTGCGTTGAGCTCCTCGGCGTCCCAGTCCCGGGACCTGATCGTCCGGGTCGTCGGCGGCGCCTGGGCTCGGTCTTCGCGGTCGGCCATCCCCGCAGGCTAGGGGATCGGCACGGCGTCCACGGTCTGACGCTCTGGTTCAGGTCCAGAGGTCATGGCCCCCCGGTGCCATGACCCGGTCAGGCCTGCTTGGCCCGGTTGTCGCCGCCCCGGCCACGCAGCGAGACTCCGTGCTCGCTCAGCAGCTTGTGGACGAACCCGTACGACCGACCGAGGTCAGCCGCGAGACCGCGAATGCTGCGGCCTGCCGCATAGGACTCGGCCGCGCTGCGAGCGAGCGCGTCACGCTGTTCGCCGGACACGCGCTGACCCTTCTTGACTTCTTCTGTCATGCGCCCTCACTCTCTTCGTTGTGCGAAGAGTAGGCCGCAGTTGATCACAGCTGGGCAACAAGATCGCGACAGTTCATCTCGACATGAGCGCGGTGAACTCCTCCAGGTTGAGCTTTCCGTCGCGGCTCAGGTCGGCTTCGACCATCACCTCGACGAGGCGGGTCAGCCCGGTCTCCTGGCCGAGGGCCTTCATCAGGCCGCCCAGTTCGTCCACCGAGAGGTAGCCGTCGCCGTCGGCATCGATCATCTTGAAGGTCGCTTCATAGTCGCTCACGTTCGAAACCGTACAACGGCCGCTCCCCCGAGAACGGCCGTTGTACGGATCTTTCAGGTCACGGGCGGTCGATCAGGCCGACCTTGGGCACCTTGACGGTCCGCGCACCCGCCGTGCCGCCCAGGATGACCTTCCGGAGCGCCACGTTGTTCTTCGTGTCGCTCTCGAAGAGCTTGCCCTTGGGGTTGGCGGCGACCTGGATGTAGTAGGTGCCGTTGGGCAGGTCCGTGACGTCGAACGACTGCCCCGGCAGGGTCTGCTGGTAGGTGTCACCCGAGCCGACGGCCAGCACCTCCCGAACCGACAGGGAGTTCTCGACCCCGCACGAGGTGTGCAGGTCGGTCCCGTCCGGCGCCCAGTCCGCGCCCTTGACCGTGTAGTCGATGGCGTCGGTGTTGGCCAGGCAGAACGCCTCCTTCTGGCTGCGTACGATCAGCTTCTTGTCGGCCCCCAGCAGCCGGTAGGCCGCGAAGTCGGTGAAGTGCCAGTGCTTGTGGCCGATCCGCGGGTCCCACTCGAACGTGCCGGACTTCTTGAACCCGACCTGCTTGCCCTTGGCGTCGAAGAAGTACTGGAAGGCATCCATCACGCCCTTGCCGCCGGTGCGGCGGAAGCCGTCGACGACCAGCGGGGACGGCCCGGCGTTCCACACGTTCGCGGCGAACTCCAGGTAGTCGCGTTGGGCCTTGCGCATCGGGTGGCCCGGCGAGGGCGACGGCGAGGGCATCTTCGGAGCGGAGATCGCGATGCCCCAGGCCGGAAGCGACCGCAGGTCGGGCTTGGGACCCTTGGGGATCGTGGGCGCGCCCTGGGGCCGGGCGGCGGCCTGCGGGGCGGGAGCGGGCTGCGGCCTGCGGGCTGCGACCTTTGGCTCCTCCTTGACCGTGGTGACGGTGACCTTGACCTTCTTGCTCTCCGACGACGCCCCGAACAACTGCTGGTACTTCGGCGCGATCGAGATCTGCACGGTGT
This sequence comes from Streptosporangiaceae bacterium, assembly GCA_039928335.1. Classification (GTDB taxonomy): domain Bacteria; phylum Actinomycetota; class Actinomycetes; order Streptosporangiales; family Streptosporangiaceae; genus Actinocorallia. Next base: position 2,912 of record JBDSTJ010000643.1, read on the forward strand.
AACTGCCGTCCTTGACCAGCGGCAGCAGCGCCGAGTCGCTCGCGGTGTTGGAGGCCCAGCCGGCCTGGATCCCCCAGACCTGGCCGAGCGCGAACGGGTGGGCCGGGCAGTACTCGGGATAGCGGTTGGTGGGGGCGCCGCTCGGCACGACCCGGCTGCCGGCGTTGGACGGGCACCAGGTGTGGGCGTACGTCCTGGACCTGCCCGCCGCGTCGGTGAAGGTGAGCCGGAAGAACCCGGGCAGCCCCGACCAGTCCCGCACGGTGCCCGCCGGGAGCTTCTTCGCCTTGCCGTTGACGATCTGCACCGCGGTGAGCTTCTCGGCGTAGGAGGGGCGCTTCACCCGCAGCTCGAACGGCTTGCCCACCGCGGCGACGTACGCGCCGAGGTCCAGGGCGAGGCCGGAGGGGTGGCCGGAGCCGGGCAGTGCGACGTAGTTGAACGCCCGCACCGAGCCCACGGTCGTGAGGAGCTTCAGCGCGGGCTGCTGCGGCGCGGCCTGGGCGGCCGGCGTCAGCGTGGCGGCGGCGAGGCAGATCCCGGCCCCGAACGCCACTGACTTGCGGATCATTGCTTCTCCCGGGAGGTGTAGAAACTGGGTGATGACTGACCGTATCGGGTCGATCACAAGATCCGGCGAGGAATTCAGGACACGGTATATCAACCTTCCGTGTGTGTGATGTGGCGTACAGTGATGACATGGCGCTCCTCCGGTTCGCCAGGCAACAGCTTCTGCGCCGCCCCGTTGCCTGGCCGCCCACCGCAGCGAAGCTGTTCGGGGCACTCGACCTCCCCAGGGGCTACAGAATGGTCCTCACCGGCGGCCGGATCCGCATCGACGGCAGCCGCGACCTTCGCCAGTTGTCCGCCCGCCTGTCGGACGAGCTGCCCGACCCGGTCCGGATCGAGCTGTACGGCGGCCAGGTCGTCGTGTCCGGAGTGCCGACCCAGGCGCACGACACGGTGCTGGGCGCGGTCGCCGCCCGGCTGGGACCCGTCACCGCCGAGCAGGGCTGGACCGCCTCGCCCACCGCGACCGTGCTGATGCCGCGGGGCCGCGCCTATGTACGGCCCGACCTGTCGTTCGTCCGCTCGGCCTGGTCCGGCGACGTCGTGCTCGGCTCCGACCTGGCCCTGGCCGTCGAGGTCGCGTCGATGATCGACGGGCAGGACGACCGGGAGATCAAGCGCCGGTTCTACGCGGCCGCCGGAGTCTCCTCCTACCTCCTGGTCGACCTGCCCCGCGAGGAGGTCGTCCTGTTCGACGCCCCCTGCGACGGTGAGTACCAGCACCAGGAGCGCGCGCCGTTCGGCGCACCCCTCCCGGTCCCCTTCGGCCCGCCCCTGGAGACCACTTTCAGCCAGGCCAGGCTGGCTGACCGAGCGCGCTAGGCGCAGGTCTCCGCAGCACCACCGCCGGTTCGGTGTCCCGCGTCCGGAGGCTTCGCCTACTCATCGGTAGGATTCAGGCCATGACGTTCGCCACGGCTGATCTGATCGATGACTTCGGGGCCGAGCTGCAGAGCTGCGAGACCCAGTTCCGGCAGTACGGGGGGCAGGCGCGGTTCAGCGGAGCGGTCGCCACGATCCGGTGCTTCCGGGACAACGGGCTGGTCAAGCAGACCCTCAACAGTCCCGGTGAGGGCCGGGTCCTCGTGGTCGACGGCGGCGAGTCGCTCGCCTCCGCACTGTGCGGCGACCTCATCGCCCAGGCTGCGGTGGACCACGGGTGGGCCGGGATCGTCATCAACGGGGCCGTCCGCGACACCGTCGTCCTCCGCACCCTGCCGCTCGGCCTCAAGGCGCTCGGTGCCAACCCGCGCAAAAGCGCCAAGGACGGCGCGGGCGAGCTCGACGTGCCGGTCTTCTTCGGCGGCGCGGAGTTCCGCCCCGGTTCCTGGCTCTACTCCGACGAGGACGGCATCGTGATCGCCAAACGGGCGATCCGCTGACGGGTTGGCCCGTCCGCACTCCAGGTCAGCCGGCCAGGACCGCTTCCAGCTGGTCGAGGGCCCAGTCGAGGTCCTCGCGGGTGATCACCAGGGGCGGGGCGAGCCGGATGATGGTCTCGTGGGTCTCCTTGGCGAGGACGCCGCGCTCCATGAGGCGTTCGCTGACCGGGCGGGCCTTGTCGTTGAGCTGGATGCCGGCCCAGAGACCGCGGCCGGTGACGGCCTTGACGCCGACGAGCCTGCCGAGGCGTTCGTGCAGGTGCGCCCCGAGTTCGGCGGAACGCCGCTGGTACTCGCCGGTCTTCAGCATCGCGACGACCTCCCGGCCGACCGCGCAGGCCAGTGGATTGCCGCCGAAGGTGGAGCCGTGCTGGCCTGGTTTGAAGACGCCGAGGATGTCGGCGTTCGCGACGACCGCGGACACCGGCATGATGCCGCCGCCGAGGGCCTTGCCGAGGATGTAGATGTCGGGGACGACGTTCTCGTGATCGGCCGCGAAAGTCGTGCCGGTGCGGCCCAGGCCGGCCTGGATCTCGTCGTCGATCATCAGTGCGCCGGCCTCGGTGCACAGGTCGCGGACGGCCCGCAGGAATCCGCTCGGCGGCACGTTGACGCCGGCCTCGCCCTGGATCGGTTCGATCAGCACGCCCACGGTGGCGGCGTCCATCGCGGCGCGCAGGGCGTCGGCGTCGCCGTAGGGCACGCTGCGGAAGCCGGGGGTGAACGGCCCGAAGGAGTTGCGGGCGTCGGGGTCGTCGGAGAACGACACGATGGTCGTGGTCCGGCCGTGGAAGTTGCCCGCGAAGGTGATGATGTTGGCCTGGTCGGCCGGGACGCCCTTGACCTCATACCCCCATTTGCGGGCGGTCTTGAGGGCGGTCTCGACGGCCTCGGCACCGGAGTTCATCGGCAGGACCATGTCCTTGCCGCACAGTTCGGCGAGCTCGGTGACGAACGGCCCGAACTGGTCGTGGTCGAAGGCCCTGCTGACCAGGGTGACCTGGTCGAGCTGCTGTTTCATCCGGGCGATCAGGCGCGGGTGGCAGTGCCCGAAGTTGACGGCGCTGTAGGCCGACAGCAGGTCGAGATAGCGCTTTCCCTCCACGTCGGTCACCCAGGCCCCCTCGGCCTTGGCGATCACGATGGGCAGCGGGTGGTAGTTGTGCGCGGAGTGCGCCTCGGACAGGGCCCGCAGGTCAGAGGAGGTGTTCATGAGTCTCAGGTTATGGTGGGTATGACCGACTACCCAAAGTGTTTTGCCCACCCGGGAGCATCGATTCATTGCTTCTTGACGAGATAGACCGGCAGATCGTTGCGTGTCTCCTGGAGAACGCGAGGTCCTCGTTCGCCCAGATCGGCGACCGGGTGGGCCTGTCGGCTCCGGCGGTCAAACGCCGCGTCGACCGGCTGCGCGCGGACAAGGTCATCACCGGCTACACCGCCACGGTGAACCCGGCGGCGCTGGGCTGGGCCACCGAGGCCTTCATCGAGATCTTCTGCAGCGGGGGCACGTCGGCGGCGCAGATCAAGGCGAGTGTGCGCCGGCATCCCGAAGTGGTCGCGTGCTACACCGTCAGCGGCGAACCCGACGCGCTGGTGCACATGCGGGCCCGGGACATCCACCATCTGGAGGAGTCCCTGGAGCGGCTGCGCGGCGACCGGATGATCATCCAGACCAAGACGTCGATCGTGCTGTCCCGGCTCATCGGAAATCCCTGAGCCCCCGGTAACGGCCGTTGTAGTAGACCAGCGGCGGAGCCTCGGCCGGGGTGGCCAGCGAGAGC
>JBDSTJ010000644.1:0-5334 GCA_039928335.1 Streptosporangiaceae bacterium
AGAGCCCGACGTGCGGGGTGATCTCGGGCAGCACGTGGTCGCCGGTGAACAGCACGTCCCGGTCCTCCAGGTGCAGGCAGATGTGCCCCGGGGAGTGCCCCGGCGTCCAGATCACCCGCAGGCTGCGGCCCGGGAGGTCGATCAGGTCGCCGTCCCGGACCGGCCGGTCGGCCAAAGCCGGCAGCTCCATCTGCATCCGGCCGAGCTCGTCATAGCCCTCGCGGGCGCTCTCGGGGGCCCCGGCCCGCTCGACCCAGTCCGCCAGCTCGTCGCCGGTGGACTCCCGCATGAGCTCGACGAGCCGGATGTCCTCCTCGTGCATCGCGATCCAGGCCCCGCTGGCCTCCCGGACCCGCCCGGCCAGTCCCGCGTGGTCGGGATGGCAGTGGGTGACCACGACCCCCGCGACCTCGTCCATGCCGAAGCCGATCTCGCCGAGGCCCGACTTGAGGGCCTTCCAGGAGTCCGGGTGCGCCCAGCCCGCGTCGATCAGCACGGGCCCCTTGGGCCCGTCCAGCACGTAGACGAGCGTCTTGCCGAGCGGATTGCCCGGGATGGGAACGGGAACGCTCCACACACCGCCGCCGAGATCCTCTGCACCCACGCGCCCACTCCTCTGGTCGTGCCGGGGCCCCCCGGGGGCCCCGGCGAACATTCCTACAGTCGCTGGAGAATGGTGGCGGTGGAGATCGCCCCGCCGCAGCACATCGTGACGAGTGCGTGCTCGGCGTCCCGGCGCTCCAGCTCGTGCAGCGCGCTGGTGACCAGGCGTGCGCCGGTCGCGCCGACCGGGTGGCCGATCGCGATCGCGCCGCCGTTGGGGTTGACCCGGTCCAGGTCGGGCTGGTGGACCGAGGCCCAGGACAGCACGACCGAGGCGAACGCCTCGTTGATCTCGAACAGGTCGAGGTCGGCCATGCTCATGCCGGACAGGTCCAGGACCCGCTGGGTCGACTGGATCGGCCCGTCCAGGTGGTAGTACGGCTCGGCTCCGGTCAGAGCCTGGGACACGATCCGGGCGCGGGGCCTGAGGCCCAGCTGGGCGGCCTTCTCCTCGGACATGATCAGCACGGCGGACGCGCCGTCGGAGATCTGCGAGGAGTTGCCCGCGGTGTGCATCTCCAGCACCGGGCGGAGCCTGGCCAGGCCCTCGGCGGTGGTCTCGCGCAGGCCCTGGTCGCGGCTGACCGTCAGGGTCTCGCCGGTGGGGTTGCCCTCCTTGTCGACCTGCGGGGCCTCGATCGGGGCGACCTCCCGGTCGTACCGTCCGTCGGCCCACGCCTTGGCGGCGAGCTGCTGGGAGCGCAGGCCCCAGGCGTCGAGGTCCTCGCGGCCGAGCCCGCGCCGGTGCGCGATCCGCTCGGCGGCCTCGAACTGGTTGGGCATGTCGAGCGACCAGTCGGGCGGGCGCGGGTTGGCCGGCAGCACGTTGGTGCCGAGCGGGGCCCGGCTCATGACCTCCACGCCACAGCCGATGGCGACGTCGACGACGCCCGACTCGACCAGCGCGGCGGCCAGGTGGATGCCCTGCTGGGCCGAGCCGCACTGCGAGTCGACCGTGGTGACGCCCGTCTGCCAGGGGAGCCCCGCATACAGCCAGGCGTACCGTCCGATGTGCCCGCCCTGCTCGCCGGCCTGGGTCACACAGCCCGCGAACACCTGGCCGACCTCGATCGGGTCGATGCCGGCCCGCTCGACCACCGCACGCATCGCGTGCGCCAGAACGGCCTGCGGCTTCAGGCCTGCCAGCCAGCCACCACGCTTGCCCTGCGGGGTGCGCACAGCCTCGACGATCACCGGGCTTCCCATGCGGTTCTCCTGTCTAGAACGAGGTTCAGGTTCTGAATGTAACGCGTTCTAGTTTGCACCGGAAGAGCAGGGGTCGGTCAGGTAGAGGTCCGATTTAGAACACGTTCTAGATTTGGTCGGGGAAACAGGTGCGCCTACCCGGGCCAGACGAGCCGGACCCTGAGCGAGGCGTAGGCGGGGACCAGAGCGCGCCGTACCGGCTGCCGGGACACGACCTCCCAGGGGCGGCCCTCGGCGGTCAGGGTCTGCAGCATGCGCGTGACCTGCAGCCGGGCGACCGCCGCACCCAGGCAGAGGTGGCGTCCGCCGCCGAACCACAGTTGCCGCGTCTCGGGCACGTAGGGGCTGGTGATGTCGAACGGCCCGATCCCGTTGTTGGCCAGATAGGTGAGCATCACGACCCGCTCCCCGGCCCGCATCCGGCGTCCCGCGACGGTGACGTCCGCCGCCACGTGCCGCCCGATGACCGGCGCGGGCGTCGAGACGCGCAAGCCCTCGCGCACCGCGCTGTCCATCAGTTCCGGCGAGGCCAGCAGCAGCCCGATCTGCCGGGTGTCGTGCAGCAGCGCGACCGTGCGGGAGGTGCCCGACGCGCCGGTCTCGGTCCCGGCCACCGACAGGAGCGTGGCCAGGCCCCGGGTCAGGTCCAAGCCGAGGCCCATCTCCCGGCACCGGCCCAGGATCGTGTCCGGGCCCGCCGAGGCGTACGCCGCCGGCACCGCCCGGGTCAGGTCGGCCGCGATCGCCCGCGCCTCGGCGACCTTCACCCCGGACACGTGGGTCGAGGACGCGGTGCCCAGCGCCAGGGCGGCCAGGCGCTCCCCGGCCGCGAAGACCTCCGCGTAGGCAGCGTCGTCAGGCCCGAGCGACAGCCCCAGAAGGTCGGCGACCATACGCCCGGCCAGAACCCGGGCCGACACGGCGACGTCCACGGTCTCACCTGCCGCCAGCCGGCCCGCCAGGTCCCGGTAGTGCGCGCCCTGCGACCGCTCCACGAGCCTTGCCGCCGCGGACTCGGTGAACAGGTCACGGGCCCGGGTCCGGACCTCGGTGTGCCGGGACCCGTCGAACAACTCCGCCATCTCCGCGCCGAAGAGCTGGGACCACAGATGCCCGACCCCGCCCTCGCCGCTCATCGAGAACGCCGAAGGATCGTTCAGGACGCGCCGGGCCACGACCGGATCGGTGACGACCCAGCCCAGGCGCGGCACCTTCGTGACAGGTCCGGCGAACCGGGCGACCCGCAACAGCCCGTACAGCCAGGGATTGCCGCTGCGCAGCAACCGTGCTTCATTCCGCTCCATCTGTGCCCCTGCGTTCGTTCCTGCTCCACCCCGAACCCCTGGTCACCAGTACAGCCGGAAAACCTGTCCGGTCGCGTGAGTAGGCGTCCTCAACCGGAACTGAGTATGCGGGCTCAGGTGACGGGGCGTGCCTGATGAGAGGCTGTGCAGATGCAGCTCTGGGTGGTCGTACCGGCCTTCAACGAGGAACAGTCCATCGGCGCGACGCTGGCACGGCTCGCGGCGCAGACCGACCAGGATTTCACGCTGGTCGTGGTGGACAACGCCAGTACCGACGGGACCGCCGGGGTGGTGCGGTCGTTCGAGGGGGTCCAGCTGATCGCGGAGGCGCAGAAGGGCACCGGGGCCGCGGCCGACACCGGGTTCCGGCACGCGATCCTCAACGGCGCGACGCACATCGCGCGGACCGACGCCGACTGCCTGCCCGACGACGCATGGGTGGCGTCGGTGCGCCGGGCGTTCGGGTCGGGGCTCCAGATGGTCAGCGGGCCGTTGCGGCCGCGGACCGATGAGTTCGAGCTGAGGCTGTGGGAACGCCGGCTGCTGCCGGCCGTCGTGTCGGCCGCGGCGGTGTTCGGGCGGATCCGGCCGGGCAACCGGGACCGCGCCTACGTCGGCCCGTACGTCATGATGCCGGGCTGCAACATGGCGATCAGCGCGGCGCTGTATGAGAAGGCCGGGGGGTTCCCGCGCAGCCGGATCGAGGATCTGCACGAGGACCGGGCGCTGGTCAACCAGGTGCGCAGGCTGACCCGCTCCTACGGGCTCAGGAAGGACATGGTCGTGTACGGCTCGGTGCGGCGCCTCAGGGCGTACGGGCTGGTCGGCACACTCAGCTGGTATGCCGACCACCGCTACACGCCGGAGGTCGTCGACATCCGGCTGTGACATCCGGCTGTGACATCCGGGCTAGGAGTCCGGGGGGAGGTCCTCGAGCAGGTCGTCGAACTCGCCGTCCTTGACGCCCTCGACGAAGGCGTCCCACTCGGCCTCGGTGAAGTACAGGACCGGGCCGTCGGGCTCCTTGGCGTCCTTCATCACGATCGCCTGCTGACCCGGGAGGAAGACCTTGTTGTCCTTGCGGATCTCGTCCGGGACGTCCTCCGAGGGGATGAACTCGATGATGACGCCGTCGTCCTCGTCGCCGTAGATCTCGCTGCGCGTTTCGGTCACACAGCTCAGGCTAGCCGAGTAGGCGGGCGGCCGCAGTGCCCAGGCGAACTTGGATCTGATCGGCCGTGGCGTGCCCGCGCAGCATCTCGATCATCTCCATCACCCAGACGCTGTTGAGCGCCCCGACCAGCACCTTGTGCTCGTCGGTGGGTGCGACGGAGTCGGAGTCCTCATAGGAGACGCGCAAGAGCATGCCGGTCATCCGGGAGCCGAAGTCGGTCTTCACATCCGACAGCAGCAGCGACCTGATCAGCGCGTCGGCCAGCTCGGGCTCGCGCATCAGGCCGCGGGTGGCGCGCATCAGCAGGTCGACGGCGCGGGACGCGCCGGTCGTGGAGCCGGGCGGGCGGCGCTCCATGCTGGACTCGAGCAGGTCGAGTTCCTCGCTGACCACGGCCACGACCAGGTCCATCTTGGACGGGAAGTAGCGGTAGAGGGTGCCCAGGGCGACCCCGGCGCGCTCGGCGACGGTGCGCATCTGCATGGCTTCGACGCCGCCGCGCGAAGCCAGTGCCGCGGCGGCCTGGACGATCCGCTTGCGGCGCTGGAGCTGACTGCGGGAGCGTGCGCCGCCCGGCTCGGTCACGGTCGGTTCGGCGGTCATCGGCACTCCTCGTGTTTTCTCGGTGCACAGCGTACAGGGAAAGCGAGAACGCGTTATCTGAACCCGGCTCGTTCGGCGTGTCTGTTCTAGGTCAGTCAACGCTTGCTTGCGTGGGGAACCTTGGCCCCGGAGGCCTGATCTGGACAGAAACTAGAATCTGTTCTAGTTTGCTCTTATCGGACTCCGGTTCAGCAGGAAAGGACACCCGATGACCACTGTGGCGGGGCTGGTGCGCGCCCGTGCCCAGGACGACGCTCCCGGGCTGAGTTTCGAGGGCCGTACCTGGAGCTGGCGCGAGGTCGTCGCCGAATGCGCGACCAGGGCAGCGTGGCTGCGCTCACTGCGCACCGTGGACCCCGGGAGGCCCGTCCACGTCGGCATCCTGCTCGACAACGTGCCCGAACTGGTCTTCCTGCTCGGCGGGGCCGCACTGTCCGGCTCGGT
>JBDSTJ010000645.1:0-3366 GCA_039928335.1 Streptosporangiaceae bacterium
GTCATCGCCTGATCATCTCGGTCACCCGCGACGCCATGGTCGAGGACGTGCGTCACTTGCTGACGGCGGTCTCCGGCTGACGGCCTTCGCCGTGGAGAGTGATCCAGACGTTGAGCGACATCTCGAGCGCCATGCGCGTCTCGGGGTCGTACAACGTCTTACCGAACAGTTCCTCGAGCTGGTGCAGCCGATATCGCACCGTCTGGGGGTGCACGTGCAGGCGGGCGGCGACCTCGGTGGCGTTGAACCCGTTCTGCAGGCAGGCCAGCAGGGTCCTGGCAAGCCGGTCGCGGTGCCGTGACCGGACCGTCAGCAGCGGGGCGAGCCGGGCGTTGGCCACGGTCCACACCAGTTCCTCGTCCTTGAAGATGACGAGGGTCGGCATGTGGTCGATGCAGCGGATCAGGCTGTCATCGGGGATGATTCCCCGCTCGGCGAGCTGCAGCGCCTCCCTGGCCCAGCGCAGCGACCGGCCGACCTCCGTGATCGCCACGGTCGGTCCGATCGAGGCCGCCCAGTCGCGGAGCGCGTGCTCCAGGACCTGGCGCTGGCCGGGGCCGTCGGGATCGGGCACGATCAGGCAGGGTTCGTGCCGGTTGAGGTCCATCAGCACGTCCGGCGGCAACGCGGGCTGCAGGTACTCGCCGGTTCCGCGTTCGCGCAGTGCCACCGCGGCGACGGTGCGGGGCATCCGCCACTCGGCGTTGCGGGCCGCATCCGAGATCGCTCCCGTGGCGGCACCGGGCTCGGCCAGCAACAGGTCGAGTAGTCGGCGGCGGCGCCTGTTCTGTTCGCCGGCGACCTGTTCGCTGGCGGTGTGGTAGCCGGCCGCGGCCGCGGCGGCGAGTTCGTCGAGGAAGAGCAGGATCGCCTCGGCGAGGTCGCCGAGGGCAGACCGGGGCAGGTCGTGCCGTTCGGACTCCAGGGTGATGCGGCGGAGTGCGACCCGCGCGCCCAGGCGCATGGCGATCTGCAGGTGCTCGAGGCTGCGGCCTTCGCGGGCCTCGCCCCAGCCGATGAACCGGTAGACCTCGACCAGACGGTCGAGTGAGGCCTCGGGGTTGTCCACCAGGCTGACGAAGTGCTGGAGCGCGCCCTCCACGGCGGCGCGCATGTTCGTCACATAACCGGGGTCGAGCCGGGAGAACTCGGGAACCTTCTCCTTGATCTCGTCGATCATGTCGTGCGCGAGCTCTTTGAGGAAGGGGTCGAAGAAACCGGTCCAGTCACCGGGGATCTGTGCGAACGCTCGGATCGAAGGCGTGTCCAGCGTGACGGTCATCTCTACGGATACCTCCTAGTAGCGAAAGCTACCGGCGTCACACCGGGCTGTCCGCTACCCAGTGGACAAATCTACCCGCTGGTTTGTCACTCAACTCACAACAACCTAACGGTCACCGACGATCAACCGCGCCGCGGTACGCACCATCGCACGAACCTCTTCCAGCGGGCGGGCCAGCGAGGTGAGGCTGACCAGCGCCGCGAGCACCAGGTGGCCGATCACGCTCTCGACGTCCCCGAGTTCCGACCCGGCCAGGTCGCCCACCGAGTTGGCCGGGTCGATGGCCGTGCCGAACCGGTCCCTGACGTACAGGAACAGCTCGTTGCGCGAGTCGTCCACGCCGGAGTCCTGTGAGGTCACGGCGAGCACGACCGCGGAGGTGAACCGCAGGTTCTCCGAGGCGACCCCCACCAGCCGCTCCAGCAGGCCGCCGAGCCGCTGCTCGGGGGTGTCGCCGGGGGCCTGGAAATCCACGACGTCCCGCGCCCAGGCGGCGGCGGCCTCGGTCAGCAGGTGGTCCTTGGAGGCGAAGTACCGATAGACCGTCGCTCTGGCCACCCCGGCCCGGTCGGCCACGTCGTGCATGGTCACCGCGGTGTAGCCGCCCTCGACCGCCAGCTCGCGGGCGGCCTCGATCAGCCGGGACCTGCGGGCCTGCTGGTCCTTGGTGAGGGTGCGGGTCACGGTGATCCGAACATCGCCTGTCAAGGGGAGCCTCCTGAGTGTTCGGACACATACTCCCCCAACCGAGGACCTTGGTCTGACCACCGGGGGGCCCAGAGCTTGCAGGCGGGCACCCAAACCCGCCATCGTATGACCTAATGCTTGCTTGGTATCACCTGTGAGGGAGTCACCCATGGCCGCACTGAGCGGAACATCTGCGCTGGTCACCGGCGGCGGAAGCGGCATCGGCCTCGGCTGCGCCGCCCGGCTCGCCGCCGACGGCGCTGAGGTGACCATCGTCGGCCGCACCGCGTCACGATTGGAGCACGCGGCCAAGGAGATCGGCTGCCGGCACTTCGCCGCCGACGTCACCGACGAGGAACAGGTCGCCGCGGCCGTGGCCTACGCCTGCGCCGACCACCCGCTGCGGGCCGTCATCGCCAGCGCCGGCGGCTCCACCTCGATCGGCCCGATCCGCGAACTCGACGTGACCGCCTGGCGGGAGACCCTCGAACTCAACGCCACCGGCACGATGCTCACCTTCAAGCACGCCGCCCGCGCCATGAAGTCAGGGGGGGCCATGGTCGCCATCTCCTCGATCGCCTCCTCCAACACCCACCGCTGGTTCGGGGCCTACGGCGTGTCCAAGGCCGCCGTCGACCATCTCGTCCAGTTGGCGGCCGACGAACTCGGCCCGCACGGGATCAGGGTCAACGGCATCCGCCCCGGCCTGGTCGCCACCGAACTCGTCGCCGGCCTCACCGAATCCGGCCCCATCCTCGACGACTACCTGTCCTGCATGCCGCTCGGCCGGGTCGGGCAGCCCGCCGACATCGCCGAGGCCGCCCGCTTCCTGATCGGACCCGAATCCTCCTGGATCACCGGCACCGTCCTCAACGTGGACGGCGGCCACCACCTCCGGCGCGGACCCGACTACTCCAGCATGTTCGCCGGCCTGTTCGAAGAGCTCTAGCGGATCAGGGGTTCCCGCTTCTGGTGGGGCCGGTGTGCGCAAGCGCTCATGGCTCATGGGCTGGACCAGCACCGCCGACAGGGAGGACAATGCTCCTGTTCAGGTCCGGCTGGTCCGGACCTGCAACCTTGCGGGCCGTTCGCGCGTCCCAAGATATGGCCAGGCGAGGCATGACGGGGGTCGCAGCCTCTAGCGAAGTCTCCACAGTTCGGGGGAGCATCCGGTTATGGTTCAGGATTCGGGGCGACTGCTCGGCAATCGCTACCAGCTTTTCGACGCCATCGGGCGCGGTGGCATGGGTGTCGTCTGGCGTGCCAAGGACGTCATGCTCGACCGCGAGGTGGCGGTCAAGGAGGTGTCGTTCGGCCCGGGGCTGAGCCGGAGCGAACGCGACATCCTCTATCAGCGCACCCTCCGCGAGGCACGGGCCTCCGCGCGGCTCAACCAC
>JBDSTJ010000646.1:0-3026 GCA_039928335.1 Streptosporangiaceae bacterium
TGCTGATGCGGCTGGCCCTGGGCTGGGTCGGGATCTGGATCGGCCTGGCGGTGAAGAACGAGGAGACCGCCGACCAGTTCATGCCGCTGGTCTTCCCCGTCACCATGGTCTCCAACAGCTTCGTCCCGACCGCCGGAATGCCCGCCTGGCTGCGTACGATCTCCGACTGGAACCCCGTCAGCGCCCTGGTCGCCGCCCTCCGCGACCTCTTCGGCAACCCTGGCGCGGCCGCGGGCACCGCCTGGCCGGTCCAGCACCCGGTGACCGCCACGATCCTGTGGTCCCTCGTTCTCCTGGCGGTCTTCGTCCCCGCCTCCATCCGCCGCTACACCCACAAAGGCCGCTGAATCAGCCCTCCCGGGCCCTGACCCGGCCTGGGAGGCTCCCACGTGACCGTGCATGCCGCCGACGGGCGCGGACGGAGCAGGACGACCCCGCCCAGCCTTACCTAGAGGTAGTGGCCGAGGCGGTCTTCGGCGGGTTTGGGCGGGCCTTCGGGGAGGTCTTCGGGAAGGAGGAGGCGGATGTCTGGTTCGTCGCCTTCGTCGCCGGTGGTGATGCGTCGGGCCTGGAGGGCTTTGGCGCGGTCGAGGATGTTGCGCATCAGGCGGGCGTTGCCGAAGGAGGAGCCGCGGGGGGCGGCTCTGAGGAGTTCGCGGACGGCGGGGAGGACTCCGTCGCCGAGGGTGAAGCCGGCTTCGACGGACATCAGCGAGAAGATGTCGATGAGGTCGTCGTCGGTGTAGTCGGGGAAGGCCAGCACGCTGGGAAAACGGGAGGCCAGGCCGGGGTTGAAGTCGAGGAAGCGGAGCATTTCGCCTTCGTAACCGGCGACGATCACGACCAGGTCGGACCGGTGCTCCTCCATCAGTTTGAGCAGCTCGGCCACGGCTTCGTGGCCGTAGTCCTGGTAGGAGTCGGCGGGGGTCAGCGCGTACGCCTCGTCGATGAACAGGACCCCACCGAGGGCCCGTTCGACGGCGGCCCGCACCCGCGGGGCGGTGTGGCCGATGTACTCGCCGACCAGGTCGGCGCGGGACACCTCAACGAGGTGGCCGGCCGACAGCAGGCCGAGCTTGGCGTAGACCGCGGCGATCAGGCGGGCGATCGTGGTCTTGGCGGTGCCGGGGTTGCCGGTGAAGACCATGTGCCGGGTCGGCGAGGTGATCGGGATGCCGGCCTCGCGGCGCAGTTTCTCGGCTTTGGCCTCGGCCACCAGCAGGTGGACCTCGTGCTTGACGTGCCCGAGGCCGATCAGGGAGTCGATCTCGGCGAGCGGATCGCCGGGCAGTTCGATCCGGCCGGCGGAGGTCAGCGACCCGGGGACGTCCTCGAGCAGGATCTCGTCGAGCGACTCGGTGGAGCCGACGACGCCGTCCTCCAGGACCCGGCGGGACTGCAGGGCGATGGCCCGGTCGAGCAGGCTCGTCATCAGCCGGGCGTTGCTGTCGCGCGGACCGGCCTTGACCAGGGCGCGGACCCGGTCGAGTACGCCGTCGGCCAGGGCGAAACCGCTGTCGGCGGCCTTGGCGGCGAACACCGAGACCAGCTCCTCCTCGGCCAGGTCCGGGAACTGGACGACCTTGGTGAAGTGCCGGGCCAGGTCGGTGTCGGCCTTGAGCAGGCCGTTGACGGCCGCGTCGGGACCGGACAGGACCACGACCAGGTCCTCGGGGTGGGTCTGGATCGAGGCGAGCAGCACGTCGAGTGCCTCGCGGTCGCGGGGGGACTCGGAGGTGCCGAGGGTGTGGGCGTCGTCGATGACGAGCACACCGCCGAGCGCCCGTTCGACCGCGCGGCGGACCTTGGGGCCACTCTCGCTGGTGTACTCCCCGACGAGGTCGGCACGGTCCACCTCGACGAGGTGCCCGGTCGACAGGACGCCGAGCTCGGCGTAGATCCGGCCGAGAATTCGCGCGATCTTGGTCTTGCCGGTGCCGTGGTTGCCGGTGAAGACCAGATGGCGGGGCTGCGACGCCACGCTCATACCGGCCTCGCGGCGCATCCGGGCGGCCTTGGCCTCGGCGACCAGGGCCGCGACCTCGCGCTTGACCGGCCCAATGCCGGCGAGCGCGGCCAGCTCGGCCAGCGGGTCGGCGACCGAGGGCCCGCCGGGGATGAGCCGCTGCGGCAGGTCCGCCTCGGTGACCTCGCCGGAGTTGCGGGTCTGGGCGGCGGCCACGCACCGGTCGGCGAGGAACTCCGCCAGCCGGGCGTTGCGCAGGTTGAGCATGGGGGGAGTGCGGGTCAGCAGCACTCCGGCGGTGGCCGCGACCGTCCTGGCGACGGCGAGACCGCGCGCCGACACCGCGCGGTGGAACAGCTCGGCGAAGTCGTCCTCGCCGAACTCCCTGGTGCGGGTGACGCGCAGGCCCTGCACGAGCCCGGGGTTGGCAGCGAAGATCCGCTCGTCGCCGCCGGGCCTGCACAGCCCCACCACCTGCAGTCTGGTGTGGCGTGCCAGCAGCCGGCGCAGCTCCTCCACGACCGCGGGCCCGCACCGGTCGTAGGTCAGGAGCTTGTCGAGGTCGTCGACGACGAGCAGGTGCCGGCTGTCGACGCATTCCTTGACCCGGGCCTGGATCCACAGGATCGCGTCGCTCAGGGCGAGGGTCGGGAAGACCTGGTCGGAGATCCAGGTGGTGTCGCGGATGGTCCCGGAGACCACGAGGGTCTTCTCGATCGCGGTGACCGCGGTGCCCTTGCCGGTGCCCTCGGGTCCGGCGATGAGCAGCCGCACCGGGCCGTCGGACCCGAGCTGCTCGTCGATGGCGGCCACCAGCTCAGGCTGGCCGACGAGCGCCGTCGCGGCGTCCTCGGGGAACAGGCCTTCGAGGTCGTCCTCGAACGGGACGACGGGCCGGGTGGTCCGCAGCTTGTCCGTCAGCGGGTTGGCGACCACGACACGGTGGGAGTACAGGCGGCGCAGGTCGGTCTGGAAGGCCCGGACCGGCAGTTGGCAGGTCGGGCTGGTGGCCGCGTCGGGCAGGCCCTGGACCGCGCCGGTGATCCGCACGCCCATGTCG
>JBDSTJ010000647.1:0-14446 GCA_039928335.1 Streptosporangiaceae bacterium
CCTGGCGGCCGACGGCACGCTGGCCGCCGTGGGCACCGACGAGCTGGAACTCGCCGGCGACTTCACCCCCTATCGCCCGATGCTCTTCACGACGATCGGCAGCCTGCTCAACGGTGTCGAGGCGTTCTTCCCGACGGACCTCGCGAAGTTCAGCGACCTGGGCCAGGACGCCCAGGCCGAGCTGTACGACAACCTGATCGTCAACGGCTACCTCGAGGAGGAGGGCGCCCTCACCGACCCGGACTTCTTCCTCGATCCCGACAACCAGGACTCGTTCGAGGTCGACGTCGACCTCGCGGACGCCACCGGGCTCGTGATCGACCTGATCGACGCCCGGCTCGCCCGTTTCGGCAATGAGGCGCTCTACTGCGAGCCGGAGATCCTGGCCGGGCTGCGGCTGACCGAGCCCCAGCTGACGCGGCTCTTCGAGAGCCTGCGCTTCAACGGCCACCTCGACGAGGACGGCTACTACCGCGACCAGGAGTCACTGGAGAGCCTGAGCGCCGCGGACTTCGCGCTGGGCACGGAGTTCGCGAGCGTCGCCGGTGCGCTCCTGGACATCCTGCAGGAGCAGATCACGGCCTTCCGCACCGAGCTGACGACGTTCACCGTCGAGGACTTCGCGGAACTCGCCGACCGGGTGGCGGCCGAGCGTGTGGCGGCCGCACTCGACGGCGCGTATCTGATCGGCGGCAGAGTCCAGGACGAGGACCTGTTCACCGATCCGGCCGGCGCCCTCGACCTCGGTCCGGCGCTGCCGACCGAGGAACAGGACCTGGTCTTCGCCCGGATCGTCCAGGTCCGCGACGACGAGGCGGCCTACCGGCTCGCGCCCTCGGCGATCCTGGAACTGGGGTTCACCCAGGTGCAGCGCGACGACCTCCTGAACCATCTGGTGGAGTCGGGCCAGCTCACCGACGGGCTCGCGGTCGTCGAGGACCGGCTCGCCTACTTCGCCGACGCCGGCAACTCCCTCGACTTCGCCCTGGCCGGGTGGGCGGACTACAGCCGGGAGGTCTTCTTCCTGCTCCACGACGTCGCAGCGGAGCTGACCTCGGCCGTCTCGGAGATCACCGAGCTGCTGGTGGGCCAGGCGGAGCAGCAGGAGACCGTGCTGTACAGCTGTCTCGCCGACGTTCTGGGCGTCCCCCCGGCAACGGCCACCGCGATCTGCCAGTCCGTGGCGGGCGGCCCGCACCAGGCCCGGGAACTGCTGGCGGCACCCGCGCTCGACTTCGACGAACTCCCCGCCGATCCGCGCCTTCGGCTCGGGTACCGCAGGATCCGGCGGTTCGCGCTGCTCGCCGCCAAGCTCGGGCTCGACCCCACCGAGGTGCACGCGGTCTTCCGCGACCAGGACCTCGGCGGCAAGTTCCCCGAGCCGCTGACGCTCCCGCCCGGCCTGACCAGGTTCGAGAGCCTGTTGGTGAGCGCCGACGGCACGATCTACCTGTTCGGCGACGGCGGCTACTGGACCTATGCGGCGGCCACCTACGCCCGCACCAGCCCCGAGCGCAGGCCGCTCACCGACCTGTCGCCCCGGTTCACGTCCCTGACCGGCATCGACGCCGCCTTCGTGCTCCCCACCGGCGTCGAATGGATCATCGGTCACGACGCCGCGGGCGCGCTCGCCAGCTTCACCCGGGAGCCCGGCGGCACCCGGTGGGCGCCGAAGGCACAGACCTGGGGCACGGTCCGGAACAACTTCACCGACCCCGCACGGATCGACAGCGCGTTCGTGGACTCCGACGGCCGCACCTACCTGTTCACCGGCGACCAGTACGTCCGCTACTCCGGCGGCTACGACCTGGTCGACGAGGGCTACCCGCGCAGCACCGCGGAGTGGTGGGAGCGGGAGGGACTCGACGTCCCCGTGGCCAGGACCCCGGTGGACGCCTCCTTCCAGGATCCCGACGGCGCCGTGCACATGTTCGCCGGCGACCAGTGGCTCACCGTGGACGGAGCCGGGCCGGCCGCGGAGACCTGGGGGAGGATCCGTCCCACCTTCGACCGGATCCGGAGCCTCGACGCCGCCTATGCGAGCCCGTCCGCCGTGCACCTCCTCTCCGGCCGCGAGGCCCTCCGCTACTCCGACAGCATCGAGAACACCGGGGTGCTGGCCGACGAGGGGGTCCCGAGGTTCCTGCACGACGTCCCGCCGCAGTTCGAGGGCGGCGTCGAAGCCGCGTTCACTGACGCGGGCGGCGTCGTCCACCTGTTCAAGGACGGCAAGACCGTCGCGCTGACCGGGACGAACCCCGCGATCACGCCGACCGTCGAGCGCTGGGGCCGCCTGCGCCCGCCGCTGTACAACGGCCGGGTCGAGTCGGCGTTCGCCGGGCTCGACGGCAAGACCTACCTGTTCTGCGGCGCCCACTACCTGCGGTACTCCACCGCCGACTACTCCACGGTCGACTCGGGCTACCCGAGGGCGATCGAGGAGGACTGGCGCGGCCTGAGCCGGGTCGACTCCTCCTTCGTCATGGACGGCCGCACCTACCTGTTCGGGGTCGGCGGGCTGCTGCTCGACCTGTCGCCGGAGCACCGGGCCGACCTGGAGACCCTGACGCTCACCCCGGCGATCCGCAACGTGTTCCGGGAGCACGGCCTCACCGTCACCGGCCTACGGGGCGGCGCCCCGCAATGGACCCTCACCACCGAGGAGGGCGGCACCCTCACCGTCCGGCTGGAGGGCCTGCGGTACAAGGTGCGCGGCGACGGCTTCCGCTTCTACGTCCGCTACTCCACCAGCGACTACCGGACGCCCGACCCCGGCTATCCCAAGCCACTGTCGGACAACTGGTGGAACATGCCCGACGGCATGGAACTCGGCCCGGTCGACGCGGTCTTCACCGGCCGCGACGACCGCACCTACCTGTTCGCGGGCGACCGGTTCGTCCGCTTCGACGCCCGGCACCGCTGGTGGTCGGAGCCGATGTCGCTGAGCCAGCACTGGGACAGCATCCCGTTCCCCCGGATCGACGCGGCCTTCGTCGGCCCGGACGGCCGCACCTACCTGTTCTCCGGCGACCAGTACGTCCGCTACTCCACCGACGACTACACCCAGGTCGACGACCGGTACCCCGCGAAGATCACCAGCCTGTGGGGGCACGTCGCCAACAGCCTGGCCCGCACCGGGAAGGTCGACGCGGCCCTGAGCCTGGAGGTCCCGGAGAAGGTCGACGGGGTCGACGTCCGGAACTCCTACACCTACCTGTTCTCCGGCGACCAGTACGTGCGGTACGTCGGCGACGACCTCACCTTCGTCCAGGAGGGCTACCCCCGCCAGATCACGGCCCTGGCGACCGAGCCCGGCCTGACGGCGCTCGGCCCGACCCTCGACGGCGTCGACGCGGCCTTCGCCGACCGCCGCACCGCCTACCTGTTCCGGGACGGCCAGTGCCACGCGGTGTCCACCGCGCTCCAGCGCCGCTACGACGACCTGCCGCTGGGCGACGTGACGTGCGCGTTCATCGAGGACGGCTCGATCCTGACCGCCGGCTACTACGGCGACTGGACCCGCCGGTCGGCGTTCGAGGGCCGCACGGTCACCTCGGCGGCGTTCCGCCCGCGCACCCTGCGGACGGTTCCCCAGCAGTTCCGCGCCCGCCTGGACTCCGTCCTGACCGGAGCCGACGGCAACACCTACCTGTTCCAGGGCCCGTCGTGCTTCAACGTCCAGCTCAACCGCGCCTACCCGCTCGCGCAGGAGTGGGGCAGGCCGCGCAACGCCATCTACGAGGACAACGCGGTGGACGCCGCGTTCGTCGGCAGCGATGGCCGCACCTACCTGTTCAGCGACGACCAGTTCGTGGTCTACCCCGACGCGGGTGGCACCATCGACGGCGACCCGCTGCCCATCGCCGGACGCTGGGCCGGCCTGACCAGCGTGACCCTCGCCTACGTGCGCGGCGAGCAGACGTTCCTGTTCGAGAAGCCGGACAAGGCCGGGCAGATCCGCTACGTCGTGTACTCCGGCAGTGACTACCTGGCCCCGGACGAGGGCTACCCGGCGTTCACCGACAAGACCCACCTGGGCGCGCCCGACGGTTTCCCCTTCCCCGACGCCGTCCTGTTCGAGGGCGACACGATGATCCTCCTCAGCGGGCAGGAGAGCGTCTCCTACAACGAGCGGACCGGCCGCTGGTCGATCGTCCGCCCGATCGAGCGCCTCTTCCCCGGCTTCGGCCGGGACCTGGACGCACCCGACGGGCTGCGCACCGCCTTCACGGCACTCGACGGCGCGACCTACTTCTTCTTCGACGAGACCTACGCCCGGTTCGCCGACCGCGCGTTCGGCCCGCTCACCCCGGTCCAGGACCGGTGGGGCCTGTCCCGCAACCCGTTCGTCGCCGACGGCGGCACCGTGGACGCCGCGTTCGTGTGGCGCGACACCTACACCTACCTGTTCTCCGGCGACCACTACGTCAGGTACACCGGGCCCGGCTACCGCTCCATCGACCCCGGCTACCCCAAGAAGATCGCCGTCGAGCTCCGGAAGGAGGAGCCGTTCGCCGGGCTTCCCGAGTCCTTCGAGGACGCGCTGGACCGCCGGATCGACGCGGTGATCGGCAATGACCGGACCATCCACCTGATCATCGGCGGCGTGTGCCACACCGTCTCCACCGCCCCGGCAGTCAGCTTCAGCCTCTACGCCCTCGGCGCGACCAGGAACACCCTGGCCGACACGGGCAAGGTCGATGCGGCGCTCGTCGCCGACCGCCGGACCTACCTGTTCTCCGGCGACCAGTACGTCCGCTACTCCGGGCCCGACCGGACCTACATCGACGACGGCTACCCGCGCTCCCTGGCCGATCTCTCCGGGGAACTGGGCGTCCCGCAGCTTCCCGAGGACTTCCAGGACGGCCTCGACGCCGCCTTCCGCGGCCCCGACGGCCACACCTACCTGTTCAGGGGCCGCCGGTTCGTGAGCGGCGGCCCCGCCCAGCCGGTCAGCAGCCGGTGGGGCAAGGTCGGCAACGAGTTCACCGCCGGGGGCCTGGACGCCGCGTTCGTCGCGCCGTCCGGTGAGCTGTACGCCTTCCGCAACGGCCAGTTCGTCCGGTATGCCGAGGGGAGCTTGCTCGACGTCGTCGAGGAGGGGTTCCCGCGCACAGTCCGGGACGACTGGGGCGACCTTCCCGCCGACTTCGAGACCGGGCCGGACAGCGCGTTCGTCTTCGAGGGCCGCACCTACCTGCGCAAGGGCGACCAGTACGTCCGCTACTCCGGCGGATACCACGCGGTCGACCGCACGTTCCCGCAGAGCTTCACCCACCGCTGGTCGGGCACGTCGGACTACCGGCTGAGCGACGTGCACACGATCGTCGGTTTCATCGACCTCTGCCGCTCCCGGCCCGAGGGCCTCGCGGACTTCTTCGTGACCGGCGCGGCCGACCCCTACCAGTACCTGGCCGACCTGTTCGGCTGGGAGATCGACGAGGTGCGGTGGGCCCGGCGCAATAGCGGCCTGCTGACCGCTGACACCCGCGAGGAGCACCTGTTCGAGATCGAGTTCCTGCTGGAGCTCGTCGACCTGTTCGCCACGACGGACCGGCTCGGCGCGGGCCCCGCCGAGCTCTACACGACCGTCTGGTCGAAGGCGTTCGGTCCCGCCGCCGACCTGGCCGCCGCGAGCACCGCACTGTACGGGGTGCTCGAACGCCGAACCGCCCCGCAGCAGTGGACGGCCCTGGCGAGCCAGCTCCACAACGAGCTGAACGTCGCCACCAGGGACGCCCTGGTCGCCGCGCTCCGGCCCACCTTCGGCACGTCACGTGAGCTGTTCGAACGGTTCCTGATCGACGTCGAGATGGGCAGCACCGGAACGACCTCGCGGGTGCGTGAGGCCATCGCCGCGACCCAGCTGTTCCTGCACCGCTACCTCCTGGACCTGGAGACGGTCGACCTGCCCGCCGGGGTCGACCCCGATGAGGTCAAGGACCGGCTGCGGACCTGGTGGGGGTGGATGAGGAACTACCGGATCTGGGAGGCCAACCGGAAGGTCTTCCTCTACCCGGAGAACTACCTGCGGCCCGACCTGCGCACCCACAAGACCCCGGCGTTCGCGGCGCTGGAGAGCGACCTGCTCCAAGGCGAGATCACCGCCGGGACCGTGCAGAAGGCCTACAAGCGTTACCTCGAGGAGTACACCGAGGTCTCCCGGCTCGCGATCGCCGGCGGGTACGTCTACAGCGCGGACGACGCCGAGGAAGGCGTGCGTGAGCTCGTGCTGTTCGGCCGCACCCGGACCGAGCCGCGCCGCTACTACTACCGGATCGCGCAGTTCCGGGACGGGGAGAAGCTGTCGGCCACCTGGGAGCCGTGGCTCAAGGTCGACGTGCAGATCGACGCCGAACGGGTCGATCCGGTGCACGCCTTCGGCCGGGTGTTCGTCTTCTGGCCGGTGATCGAGTCGGTGCCCCAGGCCGACTCGTCCAGGACCACGATCCAGACCACCCCGACGACCGGCGGGCAGACCTTCACCGCGCCGCCGCCGCGCTACCGGCTCAAGATCTGCTACTCGTTCTGCAACCTGAACGGGGAGTGGGTACCGGCCCAGGTCCTCGCGGTCGACGCCGCGCAGACCGGGCCGATCACGGGGGCGAGCCTGTACGTGCAGGCGTCGCGGACGGTGCCCGGCGTCAGCGTGCACGACGCGATCGTCGTGCAGTGCTCCTACACCGCAGGCACGACCGCCGTCACCTCGGCCTTCACCCTGACCCCCGAGCTGTACGGCCTGCGGGCCGCCACGGGCACCATCCCGCCGGCGCACCCCGCCGACCTGTCCCGGATCTTCATGGAACCGGCCGCGACCCCGATCACCACCGGCGAGGTCGTCCGGTTCAACGCCCCCGCCGACAGCGTGGACGGCCCGTGGTTCAGCGTCGACCACAAGGGCGGCAGCTTCCTGTGCCGCCCGGTCGCCGCGCCGTTCGAACCGGCCCAGCTGCTGCCGCTGAAGGGCAACACCGACCGGCTGCCCACCACCTGGGACCGGATCGACGCCGCCTGCCAGCTCCCGAACGGCACCCTGTACTTCTTCGACAACGCCACCGACAAGTTCATCCTCGTCCCACCGGGCAAGGTCACCTTCCAGCAGGTCAAGCAGCTCATGACCGAAACGTTCGGTTGGACGAACACCTCCGTCGCGGCCAACAGCACGGTCGATGCGGGCCTGGTCCGCGGCGAGCAGATCCTGCTGTTCGGCAACGACGAGTACTACCGCTACCCCAAAGCCAAGATCGGTTTCCTCGACCCCGGCTACCCGAAGAAGATCGCGGCCAACACGGAGAACCTGCCGGCCTGGCCCAGGATCGACGTCGCGTTCACCAGCCCGGCCGGGGCCGAGGTCTTCTACTCCAGGACCAGGGACGGCTTCGTCGTCTCCGGCGCACTCTCGACCCTGCGGTCGGCCCGCGAATGGCTGATCCCCGCAGGCATCGGCCTGGACGGGGCGGTCGTGCGCAACGGCAGCACCTTCCTCATCTTCGGCGGCCAGTACGTCAGGCTCGGGGCCGATCTCCTGCCGGAGAAGGGCTATCCGCGCCCGCTGGCCAAGAACACCGACGGTGTGCCCGAGACCGGCGTGACCGGACCGGCGTTCAGCCTCGGCCGCGGCTCCGTCACGTTCGACAACGCCAAGGGCCTCTACTCCGTGCAGGGCGGTCCGCAACCGTCGCCGTTCATCAAGGACCTGGGCCGGGTACCGACGGAGCTGACCCGGACCGGCCACGTGGACGCCGCCTACGTGGCCGACGGCAGGCTGTTCCTCATCACCGGGACCGAGTTCGTGCGGTACACCCTGCTCGCCGACGGATCGGTTCCGGTCTGGATCGACGCCGGCTACCCCCGGCAGCTGGCCCGGCCGATCGACGCGGTGTTCACGCGCGGCGACCAGCGGTACGCCTTCAGCGGCACCGACTACGCCCTGCTCGCCCCCGGCCAGGAACCCGACTCCGCGCTGACCTACCTGCCGGTCCAGGGCAACTGGCGTTCGCTGCCCGCGGGGTTCCCGCTGGACTTCACCGGAACGCTGGAGACCGACACCGCCCTGTTCTTCTTCATGGGCACCCAATACGCCTCCTACCCGGCCGCCGAGGCCATCCCGCGCCCGTACGAGATCGCCGCACTGCCCAACGAGATCATCCGGCTGACCTCCAGCACCGCCTACGAGCTGAACCGGCTGCTGCTGACCGGCGGCGTCGACGCTCTGCTCGACCCGAGCACCCAGGAGCTCGACGAGCTGCCCGCATTCAGCGGCACCATCTCCAACGCCACGACGATCAAGGTCCGTCCGCAGCTCGCCGTCGCGAGCGTCCCGGTCAGCTCGCACCTGGACTTCGACAGCTCCAACGGCCTCTACTACTGGGAGATCTTCTTCCACGCCCCGCTGCTGATCGCCCAGGCGCTCAACAACGCCCAACGGTTCCAGGACGCCAGGCAGTGGTACGAGTACATCTTCGACCCCACGCAGCGGGAGCGTTACTGGCGCTTCCTGCCGTTCCTGGCAGTGGACGTCGACGCGCTCATCGCCGCCTGCCGCCAAGACCTGACGGTGCTGCACAGCACGGTCGAGTCGCGGCTGGGCCCGATCCTGGACTCGCTCGCCCCGCTGGCCCCGGCGTTCCGGCAGAGCCGCGAGCTGACGGCCGCCGAGCTGGCCCTGCTGACCGACCTGGCGGGCACCGGCCTCGACCAGGTCAGGGCGAGCCTCGCGGGGCTCCCGCAGAACGCCACCGCCACCGGCCTGGGCGAACGAGTCGCGATGATCGCCCGGCTCCGGCGGCAGTACGACCTGATGGGCGACCGGGGCGCGCTGCTGCTGGCCTACCTGAACGACCCGTTCGACCCGCACGCGATCGCCGA
This sequence comes from Streptosporangiaceae bacterium, assembly GCA_039928335.1. Taxonomy (GTDB): domain Bacteria; phylum Actinomycetota; class Actinomycetes; order Streptosporangiales; family Streptosporangiaceae; genus Actinocorallia. The sequence goes on from JBDSTJ010000647.1 coordinate 8,869, forward strand.
GCTCCGGCCTGAGGCCTACCGGCGGACCGTGGTCATGGCCTACATCGACAACCTGCTCGACTGGGGCGACCTGCTCTTCCGGCAGTACACGGCCGAGAGCGTCGACGAGGCACGGATGCTCTACATCTTCGCCTACGACCTGCTGGGGCAGCGGCCCTACGCCCTCGGCCCGCGCGCGCTGCCCGCCGCCACACCCTATGAGCTACTGGCGGGCGACGGGCCGGGCGAGACCGGCCACCTGACCGCCGACGGCACGCTGCTGGAAGCAGCGGGCGCAGTCCACGCGGGCGTCGCCAACCCCTACTTCTACGTCCCCGGCAACAGCCTCTTCCTTGAGTACTGGACCCGGGTCGAGGACCGGCTCACCAAGATCCGGCAGTCGCTCGACATCATGGGGATCGCCCGGCCGCTCCCGCTGTTCGAGCCGCCCGCCGACGTGATGGCCCTGGTACGCGGCGCGGCGACCGGCGCGTCGCTGGACCAGCTGACGGCCGCCGCCACGACGCCGGTTCCCCTCTACCGGTTCGACTTCGTCCACCAACGGGCCAAGGAACTCGCCGACCGCCTGCGGCAGCTCGGCGGAGACCTGCTGGGCGCATTCGAACGGCGCGACACCGAGGAGCTGAACCTGCTGCAGAACCGGCAGCAGGCCGAGATCCTGGCCCTCACCCGGCTGATCAAGGAGACCCAGGTCCGGATCGCCGACGAGGCCCTAGTCGAAGTGCGGGCGTCCAGGGACGCCGCCGAGAGCACCGTCCGGCACTACGAGAAGATGCTCGCCGACGGCCTGTCGGCGCTCCAGCAGGAGCAACTCACGATGATGACGCGGGGCGCGACCGCACACTACGTCGCCAGCGGGCTCAAGATCGGCGCCGCGTTCGCCCGGGGCGTCCCGCAGGCGCTGCTCGGGCCGTTCATCTTCGGCACCTCGGTCGGCGGCGACCAGGTCGGCAGCGCCCTGGACGTCGGCGCGGAGGTCTCCTCCACGATGGCCGAGGGCTTCAGCATGACCGGCGAGGTGCTGGGTGTGCGGGCCGACCAGGAACGGCAGGAACAGGACTGGCGGCTTCAGCTGGCCCTGTCCCGCGCGGACGTCGTCCAGCTCGGCCACCAGATCACGGGCGCTGAGCTCCAGGCGGTCATCGCCCGGCGCGAACTGGAGATCCACAACCGGGAGGCCGAGCAGCTCGACACGGTGACGGCGTTCCTCACCGGTAAGTTCGCCGGCGGACAGCTCTACGGCTGGATGGTCGGGCAGCTGTCCGGGCTGTACTTCCAGACCTACCACCTGGCGTATGAGATGGCGAGGTCGGCAGAACGGGCGTTTGAGTACGAGCGGTCGGGGTCGGCGGGCATCATCCAGCCGGCCTACTGGGACAGCCGCCGCAACGGCCTGCTCGCCGGGGACGGCCTCGCGCTGGACCTCGACCGGCTCGGCCAGGCCTATGCCCAGTCCGACCAGCGCGGCCTGGAGATCACCAAGCGGGTGTCGCTGCTCGAACTCGACCCGCTGGCCCTGCTGACGTTCAAGACCGACGGCAAGGGCGAGTTCGCGCTCACCGAAGCCCTGTTCGACCGGGACTTCCCCGGCCACTACGACCGGCGGATCAAGACGGTGAGCGTCACGTTCGAGACCGCCGACGGGCCGGTGAGCGTCAACGCGACCCTGACCCAGCTCGACGCCAGGACCGTGCTCGAACCCGACCCGAAGGCGGTGAAGTACCTGCTCGATCCCAAGGGCTCACCGCCGGAGAAACTGCGTTCGCAATGGCGGCCCGGCCAGCAGATCGTACTGTCGGACGCCGAGGACGGGCAGGGCCTGTTCGAGCTGCGCTTCGACGACGTCCGCTACCTGCCGTTCGAGGGCACGGGTGCGGTCTCCCGCTGGCGGCTGGCGGCCCGCCGGGTCCCCGCCGGCGTCCTGGACGTCACGATCACCGTGAAGTACAGCGCCGAGCAGGGCGGCGAGACGTTCGCGACCACCGTCCGGGGCATGCTCAAGCCCTACCCGACCGCGCGGTACCTGGACGTGGTGACCGAGTTCCCCGAGGAGTGGTCGGAGTTCATGGACACCGACACCGCCGAACTCCTGCTGCCGGTCACCCCGGACCTGCTGCCCGGCCTGTCCGGCCGTCAGGTCGGTGGCCTCTACCCCCGCTACGAGCTGGCCGAGCGCGGCTCGGTGCGGTTCCTCCTGAACGGCGACAGCCGGCTTCCCCTCACCGAGGGCAGGCTGCTGAGCACGCCCGGTCTCAGCGCCGGCTCTCACCCGTGGCGGCTCGTCTTCGAGGGCGACAAGTCGCTCCTCAAGGACTTTGCCCTGGTTCTGTCCTACCGGTCCGCCCCCTGAGGAGAAGCGATGAGCAGCAGCGCGACCAAGAAGCTGAAGAAGAAGCCCAGCTCCTCCACGACCGACACCCGTACCGGTAGCAAGAGCACGAACGCCACGAAGCCCAGAGCCCTCACCGCCATGGAGCAGAAGAAGGCGGATGCGAACGCGAAGTGGGCGGCGAAGCGGGAGGCGAAGAAGGCGGAGCAGGAGGCGAAGGGGACGCGCAAGCGGGGCCTGGAAGAGGCGGGGCCAGAGGGGCGTCCGACGAAGCGGTTGAGATCGGCTGACACGGCGAACCGCCTACCGGTGCGCGAGGCAGTCGTGACCCCACCGAGTTCGCAGGACACCGATCCTGACTCCGTCGAGGCCGAAGCCGAAGTCATGGAGTTGGAGATCCAGCCCCACCCCGATCTGCCCGTGGGCAAGGTGGTCCGCCTTCTGCCCTATCTCGTCGTCAAGGAAGACAAGATCGCCAGCCTGTCCTTCGGCCGGATGCGCACCCCCTCACCCCACGGCAGTCGCATGGGCGACCACACCGGGTCCTGGGCGAGTGTCGTGGACGAAGTCCATTCTCTCCTGTACGGCCTGAGCCTCCGCGGTGCCATGGAAGCGCTGAGTGATGCTCAGGACACCGCCGAAGCATGGATGGGGAAGCCGGACTCGGTCGGCATGAAGCTCTTCAGCCTGCTGGACCCTGATGATGCCCAATCGCGTCTGCCCGTACTCGGGGAGTACGCGAGCCAGGTGGAGACTCTGCTGATCGAAGTCGGGCGGATCCTGGATCTCGACGACGCCACCGAAGCACAGATGGAGGAGGCCACCGAGCATCTCGCGTCGGCGATCGCCCACCATCTCGCCTTTCAGAACTTCCTGCCGTTCGCCACGGTGCCGGCGCAGTCGGCGAAGGGCTCGACGGGCTCGGGGGAGCCGGCCGCCCGGGCCGCGGTGCTCCGGTTGGAGTCGGCTGCCGAGGACGAGCGACAGCGGGAATCCCTGCTGGAGAACGAGAGCCCGACGGAGAAAGACGCCAGAGAGAAGGCCGAGAAGGCGGCTCTGGACAAGCTGGACCGGGAAGATCGCGCGGCCCATACGGGTGAGAGATCGAAGGACAGAACCCTCCGGATCGACCAGGAGGAGGCACAGCGGCTCCAGGATGAGGCCGACGCGGTCGTTCGCGCGAAGGAGGGGCTCTGGGGGCTCTTCTCCTTCGAAGCCGCGCTGCGCGAGGCGGGCATCGAACTCGCGGTGTCGCCGGCCAAGATCAAGGAGGACAGGGGGCGGATCCGGCTGGCGGTGGCTGCAGCCGAAGAGCTCACGGGCATGTTCGCCCCGTACGAAAACCCCAAGACGACGGGGAGCATGAGGTCCAAGAACTTCGTTCCCAAGATCCCGGCAGCCAGCGCTGCGGACTTCGACGCTCGGCTCGTGCGGCTCGAAGGCGAGGCGATGAAGATCCGCGATGCCGATACGGGCTATCCCGAGGTGCGCAAGCTGAGCGATGTCATTCGGGAGACCGCAGCGCTGATGCGGGAAGTGTCGGGCCAGGCCTCAGCAACGGCCGTCGACAACATCGCGGCAGGGAGGCGGAAGATCGAATACCTGACCCCCATCGCAGCCGACATCCTGGAATCGCTGACGGCCGCACCCGAGCACGCACAGAGCAGGTGCGCCTATGTGCTGGGGAGCCTGTGTCACGAGCACCAGACGAGGATGGCGAAGTCCTATCCCGATGCGGTGGACAAGACGGAGTTCCTCGGCGATGACCCGAGGATGGCGCTGCTGGACGAGCTGCGCGTCCAGATCTATGAGCACGCTCGTGACTTTGAGCCTGACGCGGTCGAATCGCTGCTGGAGGTTGTCCGCAAGCTCTACTCCTCCTTCGGCGCGAAGCCCAGGACCGCTGAATCCACCCGCTGGGTCGTCGATGCCAAGACCGCAGGCCTCGTCGTCTCCTTCACCGGAAACACCATGAGGATCCAGGGCCGGGCCCCGGCTCCCTACGGAGTGGGCGGCATGGGTTCCCATTCGACGGCCTGGGTCACCGAGGTGGGGGTGGTCGAGCAGATGCTCACCCAGCACGGAAAGGACGGTCTGGCCGACGCACTCCAGGACCTGACGAAGGAGGACCTCAAGGGTGACCTTCTCAAGCTCGACTGGCTGCTGGCTCGGGACCAGCTGAGCGGCGGCCAGTTGAACAGCATCTTCGACAACGCGGTGGCCGTCCTCAACGCCGACAAGCCGGAGGACGTGGTCCACGCCTACCTGTGCTTCCGCAACGTGCTTCCCTACGCCACGGTGGACGCGGGCAACCGTCGTGGCGACGGCGAACGGAAGAACGCATCGGAGGACAAGGTTCTCGATGACAAGTCACTGACCTACGCCGCCGAGCAGAAGAAGGGCGAGTTCGACGACGACCGCATCAAGGGCACCATCACCGCCATGACCAGGGCCGTCACTGCTCTGGAGGACGTACTCGCCAGTGACGTGGCGGACAATGTCGCCGCCATGGCCCTGGCGAAGAAGGCAACGGACGCCGGACTTGAGACGTTCCCGGCACCTCCACAGAACTGGGCGAGCGCCGTGGAGATCAAGACGGCCGTCGAGGCGTCGGCCGACCGCCTGACCAGCTACGCCGCGAGTCTGAAGAAGGCCAACGACAGAGGCAGATCGGTGACCTACGACGTCGAAGCGACCGTCCTGAAGATCCGGAAGGCTGAGCACACCACGGTCTACCGGATGGCCCTGGGACTGCCGTCAATATCATGAATCAGTCAGTACGTTGACTTGTAAAGTCGTGTTGGCGTGGCGACATGACCTCATCCGGGACGCCATCCGATACCGGACAGAATCAGGCTTCTGTCCGGTATCAGACTGTGTGGGGCATTCTCGGTCGTGATCCATGACGATCACCGCGGTCGTGTCGGTTTCCAGCACCGGGTTCAGAGCCCCGAGCGGGCCCAGCGTCTGCTGGGTGTCGCGGCTGCCGTCCTGCTGGTCGCGACCCCGGACGTTGCCGAAGGTCACGGTCTTGCGGTGCCTGCCCGCCCGGCCGGAGTGCTGGTCGGCGGGGTGCTGGCGATGCGGCATCTGCCGTTCCCGGTGGTGATCGTCGCGGCCGCCGCCACGACCCCTCTCCTGCGGCTGTGCGGGGTGTCCTGACCAGGACGTTCTCGGGACCCGGCGGTACAACCTCGCACCAGGGGATTGGAACTCGGGTCAATCGCCCGTACGGTCCAATAATGAGGG
>JBDSTJ010000648.1:0-2662 GCA_039928335.1 Streptosporangiaceae bacterium
GGGCCTCGGCGGCATGGGGCCGCTGGTCGGGGTCCTTGTCGAGGCACGCCGCCAGGACCTCGCCGAGCGGGTCGGGCAGGTCACCGATCTCCGGCTCGTGGTGGGCGATCCGGTAGAGGACCGCGCCGAGCTCGTCGTTGCCGAAGGGCGGCCGGCCGCCGGCGGCGAACACCATCGTGGAGGCCCAGGCGAACATGTCCGAAGCGGGGGTCAGCTGAGCCCCGGCGAGGTGCTCGGGCGACATGTACGAGGGGGTTCCGACGTTCTGCGACTGGCTCGTGGTGTCGAGTGCCCGGGCGATGCCGAAGTCGATGACCCGGGGCCCGTCCGGGCCGAGCAGCACGTTGTGCGGCTTGAAGTCGCGGTGCACGATCCCGGCCTGGTGGATCGCGGCGAGCGCGGTCAGGGTGCCGATCGCGAGGCGTTCCAGCGCGCCGCCGGTGCGCGGCCCCTCGTCGGTGACCAGGTCCTGCAGGGAGCGCCCGGTGACGTACTCACTGACGATGTAGGGCCGGTCGCCGTCGAGATCGGCGTCCAGGACCTGGGCGGTGCAGAACCGGGCGACGCGCTTGGCCACCTCGAGTTCACGGACGAAGCGGCTGCGGGCCTCGCTGTCGGTCGTGAACCGGGCGTGCAGCAGCTTGACCGCGACCTGGGCGGCATCCTCGCCGTCCGCGGCCAGCCTGCCGAGGAAGACCGTGCCCTGGCCGCCCTCGCCGAGCAGGCCGAGGATCTCATACGGTCCGAGGCTGGCCGGGTCACCAGGACGCAGCGGCACCATCGTCAACCTCCGTCGCTTCGCTAGAGAGTGATTACCCTAATGCGCCTTACGTCGGGAAAAACCTAGAATGTGAACATGAGCGAGATAACCTCGGCCGCTGAGCTGCGCGAACTTCTGGGCACCCCCATGAGCCTGGCCGCGAACAAGGACCGGTTCCGGCTGCACGAGCTGGACCGGCTCTGGCTGGCACACTCCCCGTTCGTGCTGGTGGGGACGTCGGACCCGGCCGGAAACTGCGACGTCTCGCCCAAGGGCGACCCCGCCGGATTCGTCCGGGTGCTGGACGACCACACCATCTCGATACCGGAACGACCGGGCAACCGGCGCGCCGACGGCTTCCTCAACATTCTCGACAACCCGCATGTCGGACTCAACTTCTTCGTCCCCGGCCGCAACGACACCCTGCGGATCAACGGCAGAGCGCGACTGGTCCGCGACGCCCCGTACTTCGAGGAGATGACCGTCAAAGGTCATCGGCCGGTCCTGGCGATGGAGGTCGACATCGACGTCCTCTTCTACCACTGCGCCAAGGCCTTCCTGCGGTCCGCCCTGTGGAAGCCCGAGACCTGGGACCCCACCGGACTGCCGTCGGTCGCGGTCCGGACCAAGACCCTCCAGGCCGTCGAGCAGACCCTCGAAGAGCTGGAGACCTACTACGGCCCCGGCTATGAGGACCGGATCTATCAGAACGTCACTTCACCGGGGGTCACACCCTGAGCGGGGCCGACACGCTGAGACGACGGGCGTGAGTTGAGGCGGGCGGTCGCCAGGACCCTGCACACTCATGCGGTTCCTCCCGGCAAGGGCCGGCGTCCGGCGAAGCCCAGCTCCGAGCGGTGGTACCAGCCGAGCTCCCGATCACCCTCCAGCCAGCACAGCTGCACCGACCGGCCGTCGAGCCGGGCGGGGAAGTCGAGCAGCAGCGGTGCGAACCCCTTGACCTCCAGGCCCTGCTCGCTGAACCAGGTCAGCTCCTCGTTGAGCCGTGCCTCCAGGGCCTTCTGCTCGGCGATCCGGCCGAGCGGCGACGTCCCCCCGGTGCGCAGGTCCAGCGAGAGCTCCGCGAGGTCGGCCCGCAGCCGCACGGTCTCCTCGGCGTGCACGAGCACCTCGGGCATCAACGCGAGGGCTTCGGCCAAGGTGAACTCCATGGCCGCAATGCTAGTGAGTCCCGGCGTTTGGTCTACTTGGGGCGTGAGCTACCTCTACTGGGACGACCTGCCGACGCGCTGGAACGACAACGACGTCTACGGGCACATGAACAACGTCATCCACTACTCCATGATGGACACGCTGGTGAACATGTGGATGATCCGGGAGGCCGGTTTTGATCCGCGCAACGGCCCTGCCATCGCGCTGTGCGTCGCCTCGAACTGCAGTTACAAGGCCGAGTCGGGGTTCCCCGACGTGATCAGGGTCGGCCTGCGGATCGGGACGCTCGGCCGGTCCAGCGTGCGGTACGAACTGGGCCTGTTCAGGGGCGACACCGTGATCGCCGAGGGCGAGTTCACGCATGTCTTCGTGGACCGCCGGACCCGCCGGCCGGTAGAGATCGTGTCGCCGATGCGCGAGGCCATGGAGAAGCTGGTGGTCGCATGAGGACCCGTGCCGCTGTCCTGACCGCGGTCGACGCACCGTTGGAGATCACGGAGTTGACCCTGGACCCGCCGGGCCCCGGCGAGCTTCTCGTCCGGATCGGGGCGGCGGGCCTGTGCCACTCGGATCTGTCGGTCATCAACGGTTCGCGGGTCCGGCCACTGCCGATGGCCCTGGGGCATGAGGCCGCGGGCGAGGTCGTCCTCTCCGAGGACGAGGGGTTCGCGCCGGGCGACCACGTCGTGCTGTCCTTCGTGCCCGCCTGCGGCTCGTGCCCGCGCTGCC
>JBDSTJ010000649.1:0-2723 GCA_039928335.1 Streptosporangiaceae bacterium
GGCCACCAGGTTGCCGGCCGCCCACGGATCCAGCCCCGCCGCGGCGGCGCGGGCCAGAGCCGCCTCGGCCGGCAGCGCGGCCAGCTCCCGGGTGAAGGCCCCCAGGGCCCGGCCGAGCTCGGCGGGACGACCGGGCGAGTCGCCGTGCCAGAACGGCAGCTTCCCCGGCCGTCCGGGGGCCGGGGTGACGAGCACCCGGTCGGGGGTGATGTCCTCGATCCGCCAGGAGCTGGCACCGAGCACGAACACGTCCCCGATGCGCGACTCATAGACCATCTCCTCGTCGAGTTCGCCGACCCGCGAGGATTTCTCCCCGACCAGGAAGACCCCGAACAGCCCCCGGTCGGGGATGGTGCCGCCACTGACCACGGCGAGCCGCTGGGCGCCGCGCCGGTCCCTGAGCGTCCCGGTGACCCGGTCCCACACGATGCGGGGCCGCAGCTCGCCGAACTCCTCGCTGGGGTAGCGGCCGGCCAGCATGTCGAGGGTCGCCTCGAAGATGCTGCGCGGCAGCGCGGCATAGGGCGCGGCCCGCCGGACCACCTTCTCGAGGTCGTCGACCGCCCATTCGTCCATGGCGACCATTGCGACGATCTGCTGGGCGAGCACGTCGAGGGGGTTACGCGGGTAGCGCAGTGCCTCGATCTGCCCGTCGCGCATCCGTTCGGCCACCACGGCCGTCTGCACCAGGTCGCCCCGGTACTTGGGGAAGATCACGCCCGCGGAGATCGCGCCGACCTGGTGGCCGGCCCGGCCGACCCGTTGCAGCCCGCTGGCGACCGACGGCGGCGACTCGACCTGGATCACCAGGTCGACCGCGCCCATGTCGATGCCCAGCTCCAGGCTGGAGGTCGCGACGACGGCGGGCAGCCGGCCCTGCTTGAGCGCGTCCTCGATCCCGGCCCGTTCCTCCTTGGACACCGACCCGTGGTGGGCTCGGGCGATCTCGACCGGTGCTCCCCCGGCGGTCCCGGCCTGGGCCATCAGCTCCGCGGGGGAGTCGTCGTGGTCCAGCGGCCCGTGCGCGCGCTCGTAGGCCAGTTCGTTGAGCCGCCCGCACAGTCGCTCGGCCAGCCGCCGCGAGTTGGCGAACACGATCGTCGAACGGTGCGACTCGATCAGGTCGAGCACCTTCTCCTCGACGTGCGGCCAGATCGACCGCTGCCGGGGGTCCTCGCCGGCCTGGGACATCTCGGCCATGTCCTCGACCGGTACGACGATCTTGAGGTCGAAGGTCTTGGCGCTGGGCGGCTGCACCACGGTGGCCCCGCCCAGGAAGGCCGCGACCTCCTCGACGGGCCGCACGGTCGCCGACAGCCCGATCCGCTGGGCGGGCCGGGCGAGCAGCGCGTCGAGCCGTTCCAGCGACAGGGCCAGGTGCGCGCCCCGCTTGGTGGCCGCCACCGCGTGCACCTCGTCGACGATCACGGTCTCGACTCCCCGGAGTGACTCCCGCGCCTGCGAGGTGAGCAGCAGGAAGAGTGACTCCGGTGTAGTGATCAGGATGTCGGGCGGGTGGGTGACCAGGCGCCGCCGCTCGTTGGCCGGGGTGTCGCCGGACCGCAGCCCGACCCGTACGTCCGGCTCCGGCAGGCCCAGCCGCCGGGAGGCCTGGCGGATCCCGGTGAGCGGGGCCCGCAGGTTGCGCTCGACGTCGACCGCCAGGGCCTTGAGCGGTGACACGTAGAGCACCCGGCACCGGTGTTTGGCATCATCGGGTGGGGGCGTCGAGGCCAGCCGGTCCAGGGACCACAGGAACGCCGCGAGGGTCTTGCCGGACCCGGTCGGGGCCACGACGAGGGTGTTGTCCCCACGCGAGATCGCCTCCCAGGCCCCGGACTGAGCCGCGGTGGGAGCGCTGAATGCCCCGGAGAACCAGCTCCGGGTCGCCTCGGAGAACATGCCTCCATGGTGCACCGACCCACTGACAGAACCCGACCATTGACCCGCTGACTTCTAATTTCATAGTATCGGACACAGGAGGAGCCACCATGGAAGAGCACAACCCGTACCTGGCCGGCGTCTACGGAGCGGTCGAGGACGAGATCACCGCAGCCGACCTCGAAGTGATCGGGTCCGTCCCCGAGGACCTCGAGGGCGTCTTCGTCCGGACCGGCCCGAACCCGAGGTTCGCACCCAGGGGCCGTTACCACTGGTTCGACGGCGACGGGATGCTGCACGCGGTCCGGTTCGAGGGCGGCCGGGCGACCTACCGCAACAGGTACGTGCGGACCAAGGCCTTCCAGAAGGAGACCGCGGCGGGCCAGAGCCTCTACACGGGTGTCATGGAGCATCCCGGCGGCAACGAGCCGCTGAACCGCAAGGGCCTGCCGCTCAAGGACAGCGCCAACACCAGCATCCACTTCCACAACGGCAGGCTGCTGGCCCTGTGGTACCTCGCGGGAGAGCCCTACGCGGTGGACCCCGGGACCCTCGACACCTACGGCGTCGAGAGCTTCGACGGCACGCTGCAGTGCGACATGTCCGCCCACGCCAAGGTGGACGAGGCGACCGGCGAGCTGTTCTTCTTCGACTACGGCCCGCGCCGCCCGTACCTGCGGTACGGCGTCGTCTCGGCGGGCGGGGTGGTCGACCACTGCGTCGACATCGAACTGCCGGGCCCGCGGATGCCGCACGACATGTCGATCACCGAGTACTACGCGATCCTGATGGACCTGCCGCTGTACCAGGATATGAAGGCCGCGGCCACCGGACGCCACAAG